>CAVGLH010000051.1:0-15975 GCA_963630065.1 Bacteroides fragilis
CCCTCGCTGTACCAATCCAAAGTAACAGCGCCCTCGCTGTACCAAGTTATTTTTTTATCATCACTAAGTGGCAAAGTTAGGGTTGGTAAGAAAGGCTGTCCTACGCCCGATTCCGCTCCCGGTCTTCCCTTCTATTGGTGGGGAGGGTAAGTACGGGGAGAGTACTTTCTTAAACTTTCACACGTAAAGGATTATTATTCTTTAAAGTAAATATACAATATAATATATATACCATTCCACAAAAGCGATTTTCTACTCTACCTACCCACCCCCTCGTAAGCATCATAGTTAGCAAGGCTAAGTATCTTGGTTACGGGTCGTAAGTATGATACTTAGCCATCGTAAGTATGATACTTAGGGATAGTAAAACTGACTTGATAGAGAGTGACAGATTATTACCTGTCACTCTATTCGCTTGTTTTGGACTTAATATGCAAAGAGAGGGTAGTCCTTCATCGTGGCGTTCACCTTCTCGCGAACACGGGCGATGACCTTCTCGTCTTCGGGAGCGTTGAGCACCTCCTCGATGAGTTCGGCGATGAGGTGCATCATGTCTTCCTTGGCCCCACGGGTGGTCATGGCTGCTGTGCCAAGACGGATGCCGCTGGTCTGGAAGGCTGAACGGGTGTCGAAGGGCACCATGTTCTTGTTAACCGTGATGTCGGCGGCCACGAGGGCGTTCTCGGCTACCTTACCCGTAAGATCGGGGTACTTCGAGCGCAGGTCTACGAGCATGGAGTGGTTGTCTGTACCGCCGCTCACGATGCCGAATCCGCGGCCGATGAGGTCGTCGGCAAGCACGGCTGCATTCTTCTTCACCTGAAGGGCATACTCCTTCCAGGAGGGTTGAAGGTTCTCGTTGAAGGCCACGGCCTTGGCGGCGATGACATGCTCCAACGGACCGCCCTGCTGGCCGGGGAACACGGCCGAGTTGAGCAGCATACTCATCTTCTTTACCTCGCCCTTCTTGGTGGTCAAGCCCCAAGGGTTGTCAAAATCTTTTCCCATCAGGATGATGCCGCCGCGAGGACCGCGGAGGGTCTTGTGGGTGGTGGAAGTAACGATGTGGGCATACTTCAATGGGTTGTCGAGCAAGCCGGCTGCGATGAGGCCTGCGGGATGCGCCATGTCGATCATCATGAGGGCACCCACCTCGTCGGCAATCTTGCGCATGCGGGCATAGTTCCACTCGCGGCTGTAGGCACTGCCGCCGCCGATGATGAGCTTGGGCTTGTGCTCCAGGGCCAACTTCTCCATCTCGTCGTAGTCGATGCGTCCTGTCTCCTTGTTGAGGTTGTAGCCCACGGGGTGGTAGAGAATGCCCGAGGTGTTCACGGCACTACCGTGGGAGAGATGCCCGCCGTGGTCGAGGTTGAGCCCCATGAAAGTGTCGCCGGGCTTCAGTACGGCGAGGAGCACGGCGGCGTTGGCCTGTGCACCGGAGTGGGGCTGCACGTTGGCATACTCAGCTCCGAAGAGCTCCTTCACACGTTCGATGGCGAGGTTCTCCACGATGTCCACCACCTGGCAACCGCCGTAGTAGCGCTTGCCCGGCAGCCCCTCGGCATACTTGTTGGTGAGGTAGGATCCCATGGCCTTCATCACCTCGTCGCTCACGAAGTTTTCGGAAGCGATCAGTTCCATACCCTTCAGCTGGCGCTGATGTTCTCTCTCGATCAAGTCGAAAATCTCTTGGTCCTTCTGCATGTCTGTAAACTATTAATTGTAAACTATTAATTTTAAACTATTTGCATAGCTCCACCTTGCCCAGCTGTTGCTCTTTGTCGCAGTAGTGGCAGCGCACGATGCCCAGCACCTTGTCCACGGTGTGGAAGAGGGTAGACATTGGTTCGTTGTTGGTGATGCACTTGGGGTTGTTGCACTTCACGATGCCGCGGATGGTGTCGGGAGTCTTCACCGTCTTCTTCTCCACAATCTCGTAGTCGCGGATGATGCTCAGGCCGATGTTGGGCGCCACTACAGAGAGGCGGTTGATTTCCTCGTCGGTGAAATACTTGTTGGCCACCTTGATGATGCCCTTCTTGCCAATCTTCTTGCTGGGCAGGTTGTAGCCGATGGTTACGGGCGTGTCCATGTTCTGCAGCTGCAGCAGGTTGGCCACCTGGTAGGTCTTGTCGGCTGGTATATGGTCGATAACGGTGCCGTTCTCAATGGCGGCCACCACTAATTCGTTCTTGTTGTTTCCCATAATAACTTCTAACTAATAATCGTTTTGTCGTTCTTGATGTCGTCGAGCGTGATGCCGAGGCAGTGGCAGAAGATGGCTTCGCGGGCATAGAGACCGTTCTGCGCCTGCTGGATGTAGTAGGCGTGCGGGTCGTCGTCCACATCGTAGGCTATTTCGTTGACGCGTGGCAGAGGGTGCATAATCTTCATGTTGTCCTTCGCCTTGTCAAGCATGTCGCGCTTCAGAATGTAAACATTTTTCACGCGCTCGTACTCCATCAAGTCGCTGAAACGCTCCTTCTGTACACGGGTCATATAAAGGATGTCGGCACCGGCGATTACATCCTCGTTGAAGTCCTCGTGCTCCACATACTTGATATGATGGTCGCGGCAATAGAGCTTGTACTCCATAGGCATGGCCAGCTCCTTGGGAGCGATGAAGTGGAAGGTGGGGTTGAAGTGGCGCATGGCGGTGATAAGTGAGTGAACGGTGCGCCCGTATTTCAGGTCACCCACGAGATAGATGTTCAGGTTTTCCAGGGTGCCTTGGGTCTTGTAGATGGAGTAGAGGTCGAGGAGGCACTGTGAGGGGTGCATATGGGCACCGTCGCCGGCGTTGACGATGGGCACGGGAGCCACCTCGCTGGCATACTGGGCCGCTCCCTCGATGTGGTGGCGCATGGCGATGATGTCGGCATAGTTGCTCACCATGAGGATAGTGTCCTTCAGCGTCTCGCCCTTCGTGGTGCTCGACGTCTTGGCGTCGGAGAAGCCGATGACACGGGCGCCGAGGCGGTTGGCGGCGGTTTGGAAACTCAGTTGGGTGCGAGTGGAGGGTTCGAAGAAAAGGGTCGCTACGACCTTTCCCTTCAGCAGTTCCCTGTTGGGGTGCTTTTCGAACTCTTGCGCCATCTCCAGGAGGTACAGGATTTTCTCTTTGGAGAGGTCTGCAATGGTCACAAAATTATGCTTTTCCATTTGTAATTTGATTGAATGTTCTGAAATTGCCCCCAAAGTTACATAAAAAATCCGATTTATATGCGATATTTCAAAACTTTTACGTAATTTTGCACAAATAATCAAAGAAATAGAGATGAGAAAGCATTTCATACATACATTATGGGCCATTTTCGCCTCCTGCATTCTCCTGGTGGCGGCTGCCTTCTTCGCCATCTGGTTTGGCCTGATAGGCTATATGCCGGACATCGAAGACCTGCAGAACCCCATCAACCGATTTGCCACGCAGGTGTACTCCTCCGACGGCAAGGTGTTGGGCACATGGAACCTGAACAAAGAGAACCGCATCGTGATACCCTACAAGAAGATGTCACCTTATCTTATAAAGGCTCTCGTGGCCACCGAGGACGAACGGTTCTACGAGCACTCGGGCATCGATTTCAGAGCCTTGGGGCGAGCCATCGTGAAACGTGGCATCTTGGGGCAGCAGAACGCCGGTGGTGGCAGTACCATCACTCAGCAGCTCGCCAAGCAGCTTTATTCGGAGAAGGCTGGGAACACAGTGGAACGCCTCCTGCAGAAACCCATTGAGTGGGTGATAGCCATCAAGCTGGAACGCTACTACACCAAGGAGGAGATATTGGCCCTCTATCTCAACTACTTCGACTTCCTGCACAACGCTGTGGGCATCAAGACCGCAGCCAACACCTATTTCAACAAGGAGCCGAAGGATCTCACCCTCTGTGAGGCAGCCACCCTCGTCGGGCTCTGCAAGAACCCCTCGCTCTTCAACCCTGTGCGCTATCCCGAAAGGGCTCGCGAAAGGCGCAACGTGGTTTTGCAGCAGATGGTGAAGGCGGGGTATCTCAGCTCCGTGGAGTACGCCGACTATGCCGCGGAACCCATCACGCTCAACTTCCACCGCACCGACCACAAGGACGGATCGGCCACCTACTTCAGGGAGTTCCTGCGCCAATACATGATGGCGAAGCGCCCCTCCCGCAGCGACTATCCCTCGTGGAACTACGTGCAGTATGTCACCGACTCCGTGGCCTGGGACAACGACCCGCTCTACGGATGGTGCAACAAGAACTTTAAGAAGGACGGTTCGCCCTACAACGTATATAGTGACGGCCTGAGGGTTTTTACTACTATCGACAGCCGCATCCAGAAATATGCCGAGGAGGCGATGTACCAGCACGTGGCCCGCTTCCTACAACCCAAGTTTAGTGCTGAGATGGCCGGGAAACCCAGTTCGCCCTATAGTGACAAGCTGACTCCCAAGCAGATACGTGCCATCTTAAACCGCAGCATCACCCAGAGCGAACGCTACCGTGCGATGAAGGCCGCAGGGTATTCGCCCGACGAGATCAAGCGGGAGTTCCGCCGGAAGATAGAGATGACAGTCTTTACCTATCACGGCGACATCGACACCCTGATGAGTCCGCTCGACTCCATCCGCTATTACAAGACATTCCTGCGCAGCGGCATGATGAGCATGGACCCCAAGACGGGGGCCGTGAAAGCCTACGTGGGCGGACTGGATTACCCCCACTTCATGTATGACATGGTGAGTCTGGGCAGAAGACAGGTGGGCTCCACCATCAAGCCCTTCCTCTACAGTCTGGCCATGGAGAACGGCTTCCAGCCCTGCGACCTCGCCCCCAACCGCCAGCAGACCTACATCGTGGCCGGCAAGCCATGGACACCCCGCAACGCCAACCATGCCCGCAGCGGGCAGATGGTGCAGCTGAAATGGGGACTGGCCCAAAGTAGCAACTGGGTGAGTGCCTACCTGATGAGCAAGCTCAATCCCCAGCAGTTTGTGCAGATGCTGCACGACTTCGGCATCGTCACCCCCGACCTCCACGCCTCGATGAGTCTCTGTCTGGGACCCTGCGAGGTGAGCGTGAGCGAGATGGTGAGCGCCTACACCGTGTTTGCCAACCACGGCATCCGCACCGCCCCGATGTTCGTGAGCCGCATCGAGGACAACGAGGGTAATACCATTGCCACCTTCCAGCCCAGGATGAACGAGGTGATAAGCGCCGAGAACGCCATGAAGATGCTCACCATGCTGATGGGCGTGGTGGACAACGGAACGGCTGGCCGACTGCGCTACATCTACAAGCTGGAGGGGCAGATGGGTGCCAAGACCGGAACCACCAACAACAACAGCGACGGATGGTTTATCGGTTTCACGCCCCAGTTGGTGAGCGGCGTATGGGTAGGCGGTGAAGAGCGCGACATCCACTTCGACTCGATGAGTATGGGACAGGGAGCCACCATGGCACTGCCCGTGTGGGCGATATTCATGAAGAAACTCTACGCCGACCAGTCGCTGGGCATCAGTCCCGACGTGAAGTTTGACCTGCCCGACGACTACGACCCCTGCAGCCGCAAGCGGGCCGAGAAAGACCCCTTCTCGGAGACGGGCGGCGGAGGCATTGAGGAAGTCTTCGAATAGGCAAAACAGAGGGAGAACTTTTAATAAGTGCAAAAATGGAGAAAGAATTTTGCTTATGTGTGTTTTTTTTCGTATTTTTGCAGAGTTTTAGAGGTAGCTCTAGTTGGAAAGAAAAATAATAAAAATCATTATAAATGAACGTTTCATACAAATGGCTTAAAGAATACGTCGATTTCGACCTCACCCCACAGGAGACTGCGGATGCGCTTACTTCCTGCGGACTCGAAGTTGACGCTTTGGAAGAAGTGCAGTCCATCAAGGGCGGATTGAAGGGTCTTTACGTGGGCAAGGTGCTCACCTGCGAGATGCATCCCAACAGTGACCATCTCCACGTGACCACCGTAGACCTGGGCAAGGGCGAACCCCAGCAAATCGTTTGTGGAGCACCCAACGTGGCTGCCGGGCAGAAGGTTATCGTGGCCGATCTGGGCTGCGTGCTCTACGACGGCGACCAGAGTTTCACCATCAAGAAGAGCAAGCTGCGTGGCGTGGAGAGCAACGGTATGATTTGCGCCGAGGACGAGATTGGCATCGGCACCGACCACGCCGGCATCATTGTGCTCCCGGAGGACGCCCCCGTGGGACAGCCTGCCGCCGAGTATTACCATCTGGAGAGCGACTGGCTCATCGAGATCGACATCACCGCCAACCGCGCCGACGCACTCGGCCACTGGGGAGTGGCGCGCGACCTCTACGCCTGGCTCAAGCAGAACGGTTACGAGACCAGTCTGCACCGTCCCTCTTGCGACGAGTTTGTCGTAGACAATGAAGACCTGCCCATCGAGGTGGAGATTCAGAACCAGGAGGCCTGCAAGCGCTATGCCTGCGTGAGCGTGACCGACTGCGAGGTGAAGGAGAGTCCGAAGTGGTTGCAGGACAAGCTGAACATCATCGGCCTCCGCCCCATCAACAACATCGTTGACATCACCAACTATATCATGATGGCCTATGGCCAGCCCCTCCACTGCTTTGACGCAGACATGGTGACGGGCCACAAGATTGTGGTTCGCACGCAGCCCGAGGGTACCAAGTTCGTGACCCTCGACGGTCAGGAGCATGAGTTGGGCGAGCACGACCTGAGCATCTGCAACAGCGAGGAGCCGATGTGTATCGCCGGTATCTTCGGCGGCAAGGGTTCGGGTACCTACGAGACCACCAAGAGCGTGGTGTTGGAGAGTGCCTACTTCCATCCCACATGGATCCGCAAGAGCGCACGCCGCCACGGACTGAGCACCGACGCCAGCTATCGTTTCGAGCGTGGCGTGGATCCCAACGGACAGATTTATGCCCTGAAACAGGCGGCCATCCTCTGCAAGCAATTGGCCGGTGGCAAGATAAGCATGCAAATCAAGGACGTTTACCCCGACCCTATCCAGGACTTCCCCGTACGCTTGAACTATGAGTATGCCCATCGCTTGATAGGCAAGGAGATAGGTGCGGAGACCATCAAGAATATCGCCACATCGCTGGAGATGAAGATTGTGAAGGAAGACGCGGAAGGTATCGACCTCTTGGTGCCTCCTTACCGTGTGGACGTGCAGCGCCCCTGCGACGTGGTGGAGGACATCCTGCGCATCTACGGATACAATAATGTGGAGATTCCTACCCAGCTGAAGAGCTCGCTCACCGTGCAGGGCGACGAGGACAAGGCTTATCACAGCCAGAACATTGTGGCAGAGCAGCTCGTGGGCGAGGGATTTATGGAAATCCTCAACAATTCGCTCACCAAGGCAGGCTACTACGCCGACCATGAGTGGAACAAATATCCCGACGCACAGACCGTGAAGGTGATGAACCCCCTGAGCGCAGACCTTGGCGTGATGCGCCAGACCATGCTCTTCGGCGGACTGGAGAGCGTGGCCCGTAACATCAACCACAAGAGTCAGAACCTGAAATTCTTCGAGGTGGGCAACACCTATATATATAATAAGGAGAAATGGACGGCCGAGATTCCGGTCAAGGCCTACACACAGGAAGCCCACATCTCACTCTTCATTACCGGTAAGCGGGTGGAAGGCAGTTGGGCGCACGCCGACGAGCAGAGCAACGTATACGAACTGAAGGCCGTGGTGGAGAACATCCTGCGCCGCATGGGAATGCCTCAGAGCAACGTGGTGGTGAAGCACAGCGACAACGACATTTTCGCCAAGGGCGTGCAGTATGAGACCCGTCCTGGAAAGGTATTGGTGGAACTGGGCATCCTGAACCACAAGCTGAAGAAAATCTTCGACATCGACCAAGACGTGTTCTACGCCGACGTACACTGGGACAACTTGATGAAGAGTGTGAAGAAGGTGAATCTCACCTATACCGACATCAGCAAGTATCCATCCGTGAGCCGCGACCTCGCTCTCTTGGTAGACAAGAACGTGGAGTTTGCCGAGATTGAGCAGATAGCCCGTCAGACGGAGAAGAAACTCTTGAAGAGCGTGGTGCTCTTCGACGTGTACGAGGGCAAGAACCTGCCAGCAGGCAAGAAGAGCTACGCCGTGAACTTTATCCTGCAAGACGAGGAGAAGACCTTGAACGACAAGCAGATAGAGGCAATCATGAAGAAGCTCATCGCCAACTTGACAGGCAAGCTGAAGGCGGAACTGAGATAGAGTTGGAAGTCTGAAGTTAGAAGTTATAATTAAAACAAAATAAAACATTATTCCAATGGGAAGAGCATTTGAATATCGTAAAGCTACTAAGCTGAAGAGATGGGGCCACATGGCCAAGACATTTACTAAATTGGGCAAGCAGATTGCCATCGCTGTGAAGGCGGGCGGTCCGGAGCCGGAGAACAACCCTACACTGCGTGCTATCATCGCCAACTGTAAGCGCGAGAACATGCCTAAGGATAACATCGCACGCGCCATCAAGAACGCCTGCGGAAAGGACACCAGTGACTACAAGGAGGTGACATACGAGGGATATGGCCCTCACGGCGTGGCAGTGTTCGTAGACACATTGACCGACAATACCACACGTACCGTGGCCGACGTACGTTCTATCTTCAACAAGTTCAACGGCAACCTCGGTACAACAGGTTCTCTGTCGTTCCTCTTCGACCACAAGTCTGTCTTCACCTTCAAGAAGAAGGAGGGGTTGGACATGGACGAGATGATTCTCGACTTGATCGACTACGGTGTAGAGGACGAGTTTGACGAGGACGAGGAGGCCAACGAAATCACTATCTATGGTGCTCCTACAAGTTTCGGCGAAATCCAGAAGCACTTGGAGGCCGAGGGCTTTGAGGTGACAGGTGCCGAGTTCACCTACATCCCCAACGACTTGAAGGATGTGACTGCAGAGGAGCGCGAGACTATCGACAAGATGGTGGAGAAGTTGGAGGAGTTTGACGATGTTCAGACCGTCTACACCAACATGAAGCCCGAGATTCCTGCCGACGCAGAATAATTTCGACCCAAAACTATGCTGAGTATCAATAAAGACAGTCTGGACAAGGTGAAGAAGGTGACTTACCAGACGCAGGGCACCTGCTCCAAATTCATCTGCATCAGTGTGGATGAAGATGGAGTGGTGAAGGACGCCCAGTTTATTGGTGGTTGCGATGGCAACACCAAGGGAGTCTGTGCCTTGATAAGAGACATGAAAGCCAAGGAGGTGATAGCCAGGCTGAAAGGAATCACTTGTGGCAACAAGCCCACAAGCTGTCCCGACCAGTTGGCCACTGCCCTCCAGGAAATGGGATACTAAGTGACGGTAAAAAAAAATGGTACGGCGAGGGCGTCGTTATTTTTTGATTTGGTACGGCGAGGGCGCCGTACCTCCTACAGTTACCCTACTTGCTAGAAAAGGTAATCATAGGAGGTACGGCGCCCTCGCCGTACCACTCAAGCAAGTATGATATAAGCGCACTCAAGCAACGAATTGTCTCTTCGCCAGAGGAATAGAAATCAAAGCCAAATCAATACTTGAATTTGTCATCCAAGAGAATCTCTGTAGGATTCTTGGCAGAATGGTATACGAAGCGGAAGGTGAAATGCGCTTCCTTATACTGCTTCAGTCCGGGATTGTTGTCGAGTGCCTCCTTCTGAAGCTTGTGAAGCTTCTCCTTGTTATGGTCGATAGCCTCCTTGTTGTCGGCCTTGTCACGAAGCGTGATGTAGTAGGTGTATTCCCTTGTGGCCTTGTCGAACGTGGCACTGTCGGTGCGGCTGTCGTTGACATACGGCGTGGGGCATACCTTCTTGGTATATTCCTCAGCCTCGCGGGCCGCCTTGTCCTCCAAACTTTCGGTGCAGGAGGCTAGAAAAGGCACCGACACAACAAAATAAAGTAACTTTTTCTTCATTATTTCTCTTTTTTTCATCATTATTTTCCTTTTTTTGTGCAAAGATACAAAAAAAATGACTATCTTTGCATTCTAAAGAGTGAAAAAAGTATATGGAGAATATAAACAAGATAAGAAATTTCTGCATTATTGCACATATCGACCATGGTAAAAGTACCCTGGCAGACCGACTTCTAGAGAAAACCCAGACCATCAAGATAACAGAAGGGCAGATGCTCGACGACATGGACTTGGAGCGTGAGCGTGGCATCACCATCAAGAGTCACGCCATCCAGATGGAGTATAAGGCAAAGGATGACGAGACTTACATCCTGAATCTGATCGATACTCCCGGACACGTGGACTTCTCCTATGAGGTTTCGCGATCTATTGCTGCATGCGAGGGAGCTCTGCTCGTAGTGGATGCCACGCAGGGCGTGCAGGCGCAGACCATTTCAAATCTTTATATGGCCATCGAACACGACTTGGAGATTATCCCCGTGATCAACAAGATAGACATGCCTTCGGCCATGCCCGACGAGGTGGAAGACGAAATCATCGACCTCATCGGATGCAAGCGGGAGGACATCCTGCGCGCCTCGGGTAAGACCGGTGAGGGTGTGGAGGAAGTGCTGGAGGCCGTGGTGAACCGTGTTCCGGCTCCCGTGGGCGATGAGAAGGCTCCGCTCCAGGCCTTGATTTTCGACTCTGTGTTCAATTCCTTCCGCGGCATCATCGCCTATTTCAAGATAGAGAACGGCGTGATTCGCAAGGGTGACAAGGTGAAATTCTTCAATACGGGCATGGAGTATGACGCCGACGAGATTGGCGTGCTGAAGATGGACATGATTCCACGCAAGGAACTGGGTACAGGAGAGGTGGGCTACATCATCTCGGGTATCAAGAACGCCACGGAGGTAAAGGTGGGCGATACCATCACCCATATCGCCCGTCCCTGCGACAAGGCCATTGCCGGATTCCAGGAGGTGAAGCCTATGGTGTTTGCCGGCGTATATCCCATCGACCCAAGCGACTACGAGAACCTGCGCGCCTCGCTGGAGAAGCTGCAGCTCAACGATGCCTCGCTGACTTTCTCGCCAGAGAGTTCGGTGGCTCTGGGCTTCGGATTCCGCTGTGGATTCCTGGGCTTGCTCCACATGGAGATTGTGCAGGAACGACTGGACAGGGAGTTCAACATGGACGTAATCACCACCGTGCCCAACGTATCATATATGGTATATGACAAGCAGGGTGGTGAGAAGGAGGTACACAATCCCTCTGGTTTGCCCGACCCCACGATGATCGACCACATCGAGGAGCCTTACATTAGGGCCACCATCATCACGGCGACCGATTTTATCGGTCCCATCATGAAACTCTGTCTGGACAAGAGAGGCGAACTCATCAACCAGGAGTATGTGAGCGGCAACCGCGTGGAGCTGCACTTCATGCTGCCGCTGGGCGAGATTGTGATTGACTTCTATGACAAGCTGAAGAGCATCTCCAAGGGATATGCCTCGTTCGACTACCACATTGACAGCTTCCGCCACTCAGACCTGGTGAAGCTCGACATTCTGCTGAACGGCGAGCCGGTGGACGCACTGAGCACGTTGACCCACCGGGACAATGCCGTTTCGTTCGGCCGCAGAATGTGCGAGAAACTGAAGGACCTGATACCGCGCCAGCAGTTTGACATTGCCATTCAGGCAGCCATCGGTGCCAAGATTGTGGCCCGCGAGACGGTGAAGCAGGTGCGCAAGGATGTGACCGCCAAATGTTATGGTGGCGACGTGAGCCGTAAGCGCAAACTGCTGGAGAAGCAGAAGAAAGGAAAGAAACGCATGAAACAAATTGGCAACGTGGAGGTGCCTCAAAAGGCTTTCCTTGCGGTGCTCAAGCTCGACTAATATTCGATAACCGATAAGCTAGAAAAGGAGGTATGAGACTATGCTTGATTTCAAAGTAATAACCCCGCGACGCGACATAGCCAGAGAGCTTGCTCGCAAGTACAGTACGATGACTCACGACGAGCTAGACGTGCTGGAGAGTATCCTGGAGCCTGTAAAGTATGGAAAGGGTCAGAAGATTCTCTCCGCGGGGGAGTACTGCACTGGCATCTCCTATATAGAGAGGGGATTGGTGAGACAGTATTATACGAAGAATGGAAAGGAGGTGACGGAGCACTTGGGTGTGGACCATACGATATTCATGTGTATCGAGAGCCTGTTCAAGGAGGAACCCAGCTATCTGGAGGTGGAGGCTTTGGAACCCACGCTGGTCTACATCCTGCCGAAAGCCAAGCTGGAGGCAGCCGCCATGCGCAATGTCAACATCCAGATGCTTTATCGTAAGATTTTGGAAGAGAGCTTGATTCTGTCTCAAATCCATGCCGACTTGATGCGGTTTGAAACAGCGCCCAACAAGTATAAGCGCTTGTGCGAAATGAATCCGCAAGTGGTGCTTCGCGCGCCCTTGACCTACATTGCCAGCTATCTGCAAATGACACCAGAAACATTGTCTCGCATCCGGTCAAACACGCTTTTGTAAGTGAAGAGTTAAGTGACGGTAAAGAATATACCAAGTTTCTGATTTGGCAACTTCCACTTGCTTGAGTGGTACGGCGGGGGCGCCGTACCTCCTATGATTGCCTTTTCTTGCAAGTATGGGTAACTGTAGGAGGTACAGCGCCCTCGCTGTACCAATCCAAAGCAACGGTGCCCTCGCTGTACCATTCCAAATTTATCTTCCCTCTTCACTCTATCGTGTAGAGGTATCGTTTAATACTCTTCTTTGGAGTCTTTTCGAATTCTTCATGATGGATTCGAATTTCTGCCACCTTGCTGTAGGCAGGAATCATGGTGTTGAGCTGCTGGCGGTTCTGCTCCATGATGTCAGCCAGCTCTTTCTCGCCCAGGTTGAGCGTCTGCGCCTCATCAAAGTCTGGATAAACCAGAGCCACGAGCTTGTCGCCCTTCTGTACCACCACACTCTCAGAGACCAAGGCCAGGGAGTTGAGTTTGTCCTCGATTTCCTCGGGATAGATGTTCTGGCCGTTGGCACCCAGAAGCATGTTCTTGCTGCGGCCCTTGATGAACACGTTGCCGTCGCCATCCATCGTGCCGAGGTCGCCCGTGTGGTACCATCCGTTCTCGTCGATTGTTGCCTTGGTAGCCTCTTCGTTTTTGTAGTAACCCAGCATCACGTTGGGACCTTTGGCAAGAATCTCGCCCGGCACATTCTCCGGATCCTCGCTGTCGATGCGCACCATCATGTGGAGCGCAGCCTTGCCGCATGAGCCAGGCACGAAATTCTTGTAGTCCTCGTAGCAGATGATGGGGGCACACTCCGTGGCACCATATCCCACGGTGTATCTGAAGCCGACGCTGTGGAGGAAAGTCTCCACCTCCTGGTTGAAGGCGGCACCGCCGATGATGACCTCGTAGAAGTTGCCACCGAAGGCATTGGTAACCTGCTCGCAAATCTTCTCCTTCACCTTCTTGCTGATTACAGGCATGTGGAGGAGCATGCGCATGCGATTGTTCTGTATCTTGGGGAACACCTTCTTGCGGATGATTTTCTCAATCACCAGAGGTACGGCGATGATGACCGCCGGCTTGATTCGGCCGAACGCCTCGGCGATGATGGCCGGGCTGGGGATGCGGGTGAGATAATAGACATGGCAACCCTTGATAAACTCGAAGATGAACTCGAAGGCCATGCCATACATGTGGGCCATCGGCAGGATGCTGATGACGGAATCGCCAGACTTGAGCTTCTTGCCCAGCACGTCTTCGGCGAAATCGGCATTGCCCCAGAGGGCACGGTAGGGCACCATCACTCCCTTGGAGAAACCTGTGGTGCCGCTGGTGTAGTTGATCATCGCCAGTTCTTCGGGCGATTGCTCGATGTAATGCTGTACGTGCTCCTTGCGGAAATACTTGGGATATTTGACACCGAACATCTCGTTGAGATGTTCGCGTGCATAGGTGAGCTTGTCGGTGCGCGACACTACGAGCGAATAGTCGGGGATATAGATGATACCCTCCAGACCAGGCATCTTGGTGGCATCCACCTGAGTGGCCACCACGTCGCCCACGAAGAGCAGCTTGGCGTCGCTGTGGTTCACGATGTTATGGATTTGGTCGGGCATGAACTCATGGAGGATGGGTACGGCGATGGCCCCGTAGGTGAGCGTGGCGAGGAAGGCCACCGCCCAGTGGGCGCTATTGCGACCGCAAAGGGCTATCTTGTCGCCCTTTACCACACCTGAGTTCTCAAACATGATGTGCAGCTTCTCAATCTTGCGCGCCACATCGTGATACTGCAAGGTGGCTCCCTTGTAGTCGGTCAGGGCATCCATGTCCCAATGGTCGATGATGCTCTTCTGTATAAGTGAGTTAAAACTAGGAATCTCCATGATTATATAGCGTTTTGATATAAATATCTTTTGATTGATTTCTTGGCGGTCTTCTCAAACTCACGATCGTGGAGCTGGATGCGCGATACCTGGGAGAACGACGGAATCAGCGTGTTGAGCTCCTGGCGGTTCTGCTCCATGATGTTCTGCACATCGTCCTTGCTGAGTCCCAGGCTGGTGGCCTCTTCCATGTCGGGATGTACCAGGGCCACTAGCTTGTCTTCCTTTTGCAGGATGATGCTCTCGTTGACCATTGCCATGGAGTTGAGCTTGTCCTCAATCTCCTCGGGGTAGATGTTCTGTCCGTTGGGGCCCAGGAGCATGTTCTTGCTGCGTCCTCTCACATAGTAGTGGCCGTCGGGGCTCACGGTGGCTAAGTCGCCCGTATGGAACCACCCGTCTCGGTCGATGACTGCCTTGGTGGCCTCCTCGTTCTTGTAATATCCCTTCATCACGTTGGTGCCGTGGCATATCAGTTCGCCCGGCACATTTTCGGGGTCATCGCTCAGGATTTTCACCTCCATGTGTTTCACGGCCACGCCGCAGCTCGCCGACTTGTATTCGTCGCGGTTGGCGAAGACGATAAAGGGGGCTGTCTCAGTGGTGCCGTAGGCCATGGCGATGGGGAATCCGATGCTCAGGAAGAAGTTTTCGATTTCCTTGTTGAGCGGCGCTCCTCCCACCACCACCTCGTAGGCGTTGCCGCCAAACTCCTTCATCACCCTTTCCCTCACTTTCTCCTTGACGCGCTTGTTGACCACGGGCATGTTCATGAGCAGTCGCATGCGGTTGGTCTGCAGGAGGGGGAATATCTTTTTCCGCACAATCTTCTCCACCACCAGGGGCACGGCGAAGATGATGTTGGGCTTGATCTCGGTGAAGGCCTGGGCGATGAGCGACGGGCTGGGCAGACGGGTGAGGAAGTAGATGTGGTTGCCCAGCACCGTGTTGAATATCAGGTCGGCCATGAGACCGTACATATGGGCCATGGGCAGCGAGACAAGGATATTGCAGTTCTTGGCGAGGTGGGGGGCTATGCTGGAGAGCATGTAGTCGAGATTGCCCCAGAGCGCACGATAGGGGAGCATCACTCCCTTGGAGAATCCCGTGGTGCCGCTGGTGTAGTTGAGCATCGCCAGCTCCTCGGGGGCGTCCACGTGATACTTCACGTGCTCGGGTCTGAAATACTTGGGGTATTTCTCTCCGAAGAGTTGGTTGAGATGCTCGCGCGCATACGTAAGCTTCTCCGACCGGGAGATGACGAGCGAGTTGTCGGGCAGGTAGATGATGCCTTCGAGCGAGGGCATCGTCTCGGGGTTGATTTCCGTGGCCACGACATCACCCACAAAGAGGAGCTTGCTCTCGCTGTGGTTGACTATATTGTGGATTTGCTCGGGCTTAAATTCGTTTTGTATGGGTACGACTACTGCGCCGTAAGTAATAATGGCCAGAAAGGCTGCTGCCCACTGGCTACTATTTCTTCCGCAAACGGCTATCTTGTCGCCTTTCTTCACGTCGCTGTTTTCGAACAGGATGTGGAGCTTTTCAATCTTTCTTGCTACGTCGTGATATTGTAACGTGGCTCCCTTGTAGTCGGTGAGCGCATCAAGATTCCAGTTCTTGATGATGCTTTGCTCAATATACGAGTTGAAACTTGGTATTGAATTC
>CAVGLH010000052.1:0-15529 GCA_963630065.1 Bacteroides fragilis
TTTGTTGCCCAGATACTTATAAAAAATATTAAATTGTAGTGTTGCGGAATTTAGGATAGAAATAATGATGTTAATGGACTATTATCATTCATCTTTACAAAATCATGTACGTTTTAATAATATATATATACCCATGATATCTTTACGAAACAATCATCGGTGCCAAACAGATGTTTGGCTTTGTCTGTCCAATTGGAACGCTCGCCTGTCACTTTTACTCTCAAAGTATATTTACCGTATGGTAACTTTGGAGTTATCACCCGAATGCCTTCTTGCGATACCTTGCTGTAGAAATCAATCAAGGAAGAATAAACCTCGTTGCCTCTTTTATCAGATATTGTCACAAGAGCATAGCCACCATGCAAGTCGGTATGGCCGCTCAATGCAATATGAGTTCCTTTAAAGCGCATCTTTATGGTTTTACCAGTCTTGTTAGAACACAGTTTAAATGGTTTTCTAATAGCTTTCTTCAGAACATCTTCTTGCTTTACTGTCATTGGATTCCATGATTGCCAATACTTAGGAATTGATATTTTTTCTCCATCCACTTTCATCGGCATCCAAACATAGGTTGCACAAGACGCTTGGTGAGGATAAGACCAACGGTCGCCCATATACATCGGCGTTCCTTCTGGTAGCATCAATACAAAGGTACTCTGCGAGTTCCATGTCAAAGAACCTTCTGGGCAGAATAGTCCTTGCTTCTTCCAAGGACCAGCGATATTGGTTGCGGTAAAGTAGTAGTTGTCATTGCGCTCCCAACTCGTAAGATTGGAGGTCAAGAGATAATACATGCCATTTTTCTTGAACATGGCAGGCGACTCTCCCATACCTTTTACATTCGCTATCATCGTATCTACACTGAGGTAATCATCACTCAACCGATAGATAGGTCCATGATGAATGAGCAAATATCCCTTGCCATCCTCGTCTTGAAACACACCCATATCCCATCGCTTGATAGGTTGCCCCTTGTATTGGAGCGTACCCCTCAGCTGATAGTCACCATTGACGGTCTTACAAGTAGCAACACCGATATGAGGGTCGTTATAGCGCAAGTCGTCGGCGTGCATCAACATCACATACTCGCCCGTCTTCGGACACTTCATCACCTTCACTCGCTCTCCCACTCGATTCGGTCCGAGGATACCATCCTTCTGCACAGGCAACACCACTCGCTCGAACTTCCAGTTCACAAGGTCTTCGGAAGAATAGCACCCGAAGCCAGGAAAGGCATTCGAGGTATCGCTCTTGTATTCGCCAAAGAGCCAGTATTTGCCGCCATCCTTGATGATGCCAGCACCATGGGCATTCACTGGGTTTTGGTTCTGGTCGTACCATGGGATGCCGTTGACTATAGTTTGTCCTTGCAGGAACATAGAGAGACATATCCCCCAAACCAATAAAAATAATCTTCTTACCTTCATAAACAAATTCTTTTAAAAATGAGAATACTATCAGTATCAAGGATTATCAATAAACTTTCAACTCGTCGATATAACCAGCTGGCAACGGATACACTACACGGTCAATTCGCTGATAGTTACCCATCGACTCCAATTTTACCTCATTATTAACACCTTTATCCAATGCAACCTTCACTGCTAAATCTCGGTATTGATCCCAAGCTCCAGTCTGCTCCAGTTTTACAGTGGACATCTTGCCATTCACGTAAAGAAGACAACCTACTGTTTTAGCACTACCATTGGAATATCTAATCTTCAAAGTCTTCTCACCACCTTCTTTGCCATCGATGTTCTTCCAACAGATGTTGGAACCTTCAAAAGCTGGGAAGCGAACGAAACCATTGCCTGCAAAACCAATTCCATCTATTGTAGATGCTTGTTCTGCGCCAGAAGATAGGTGGGCCTTTTCAGCCTGATAGATATCGCATGATGAGATCTCACCCAAATCCTCGCATTTTACAAGAACCGTCTCGCCCATGCCTATTCGGATAATAGGTTGTGCCTGTGGTGTCGTATCAAAAGCTGTAAGTTGAGAAAGAGCTAAATCCTTTAGTTTCACCCACTGGTTATCCTTGAAATATCCAATGGACAAACTTTGAACCTTCATCTCTTTAGGCAATGTAAAGATACCACCTTTTGTTGACATCAAGACCAACTCCGAGGCATTTCGCTTGATACTAATAGCTTGAGAAGTAGGATAAGCTGGCTTGAACTTGATTCCCAAGTTGCTTACTGATTGAGCAGAGTTACATCCCTCCCAATTATGGACAAACAAGCCATACCCGTGACTCTTGGTTGCAATATCTATGACATCACTCTTTAATATCTTGTTAACAAGACAAATATCTTCTATATGATTGACCAAGCTCTTGATTTTTTTGCCTTCTCTACCATACAAACCCTCCACACTATAGAAGTCGAAGCCTGTATTACCCGACAAGGCTGCCAAATGCATCTGCGCTGCATAAGGAAACTCACTATTGGTTTCCATTATCATACGATAATTCTTACCGACATAAGGAACATTCTCCCTCATGCTGGCAATAAAAGACTGGTCTGTGGCAAAATGATGGCGATAAGTGTCTATGCCGACAAAATCAAGATTAGCAAAACCTTGCTTTTCTCTTATCTCCTCATTGCCTATAATACGAGAGGCAACATTCCAATAAACACAATTCGTGCGAGTCCAGACCACATAATTAGATTGCTTGACTGCACCAGCGACCCGATTCAAATACGACAAAACCTCTGAATTTGCGAACAAGCCTTTTTTTCCGATGGCTTCATTGTTGATTTGCACACCTATCAGCGTATGCTTCTTGCCATGCGAAGCATCCCATTCCGAGACATGCTCCATCACTTTTCCCAACACATATGTTTCCCTTTCGCACAACCTTTCATCCGTCATATCCAAACTGTAGTCAGACATATCACGGCGAATACGATAATCACTCGTCGTTTCCTTTGAGCCTGGCTTAGGAGAATAAAGCACATAGTCTGGAGTGCGTAGATGGTTAGGCAACTCTGTAGAACGGCTCAACCATTGTACATGCCCGCCACTATTGGCACCAAACCACAACATCTCCACCTTGAGCCCATACTTAGTTGCCCAAGAAAGGTACTTGTCCAATATTTCCCAATGGAACTGGTCTTTACTCTTTTCTACCTCATACCAATGGACAGGAATAGACACTGTATTAAAGCCATCCGCAGCCACTTGCGCCATCAAAGCTTCACAAGCAGCATCATTCCATCCTTCGGAATATCTCAAAAGGTCGAACCTCATTTGGATGTTCAACATATAATAAGGTGAGCCATCCACACTCAGATAGTACTTTTGGGCATGATCCAAATGGGTATCCACTGAAGAGACGACCTGACTTTTAATAATGGATTCCGCATAAGAGACATGAGGAAACTGCATGAATAACAATGCTGCGAAAATAGGATTTGCTAAGTTTTTCTTCATCATTGAAATTTTAGAATATCCACACTGTACCCAAATACAGTGTGGATAGATTGTCTGAATATTTACTTCTCCGCAGGTTGACCTGCTGTCATTGGCCAATAAGGATTCTGATAGATTGGCGACTGCTCGGCACTCGCACCATCTGGTGATGTCAGCAAGAACTGCTTAATCATGATTGGATTGAGATAATGAGCCATACACCAAGTCATACCATCATGGCAAGTCTGGTTAGACTGGCGCTGATAAGGACGATAATACTCACTGTTTTCCTTAGGCGACATATTGGCATTGACAGAACCATCAGCAACCACCTTTTCATCCTTATACCATTGCTCAATTGGAGTATTCCAGAAATGGAAGCCTTCTGGGATGCATGGATGAGCCACCAATTGGTCGAGGGAACGCCAACGACGCAGGTCGTTCATACGAAGTCCCTCCGACAAGAACTCCGAGCGACGCTCTCTGCGAATGTTGTAAAGCACCTTATCTGTTAGGATTTTACCAGCAGAATAAGCGCCCCAGTCATTCTCAGCCTCCTTCTGCATATCTGTAGCAGCAATCGTCTTGTCTATGTCATCGCTCACCCTAGCTCTTCTACGGATAATCTGCCAATATTCCTTGGCTGAGGCATCCAATGTACCAGTTCTCTCATAAGAAGCCTCCATATAGTTAAGCAATGCCTCAACTGCTCGATAGGAGATAGCTGCAATAAAGCAACGGTCTAGCTCATTCTCACTCTGACGGAAAGAACCACCCTTGCGCAAGGCATAACCTGTGATGTAACCACGCTGCCAGTCCGAGCTACTCAACACGCTTGGTGCTCCTTCTACAAATTGCACGTCAATACCAGGCGCATCCTCATAGATGATGTTCACCTGTCCCTTGTCCTTCAAGAACAAAGAGAGACGAGAGTCACGATTCGCACGAACATCCGTGATGGTCTTGTCGCCTTGATAATATCCATCACCATCTGCACAAGTACCATGAGCATAGATAGGAGTACCGTCTGCCATCAAGAAGTTGTTGACATAAGAACGTGTTACACCTGTACGATAATTACCCCAATTGGCAGCTACTGCCACATTGTTGTTGCTCAACCCCTTCACGTACTGACGCCATAAGATAGCTTCAGGTACATTGGTTAAATCCTTCGAACCAAACATGTTGAAATATGGGTTCTCTGGATCAGACTCAGTTTGCTGCAGCACGCCATTATTCTCAGTCAACTTATCCTTGTATTTATCAGCGACCTCCTTAGAAGATGCCATCGCTATATCCAAGAAATAGTTGATTTCATTATCTATATTACCAGATGGATACTGATAGTTGGCATTGTATTCCTTGCTTTTGCCTGGCCAACCTTCGCCATTAGGCACAAAGACTGTCCCTTTGAAATACTTCAACCAGGTACCCTCGAACAAAGCTACACGAGACTTCAACAGCAAGGCTGCGTCACGACTGATTCTTGTCGTAGCCATGCTCTTAGCACTCAACAACTCTATCGCCTTGTCAAGGTCTGACAAGATAAATCTTGCCACCTCATTACGAGGACTTCTCTTGCTAGCCTCTGTCAAGGCAACTGCATCATCAGGAAGAGGCTCGGTAATAATTGGGAAATCACCAAACTGGCTGTACTTGCTGAAATAAGCACAAGCACGAAGGAAGTACATTTCTCCGATGTAATGCTTGATAGAAGCCAAATCTCCGGAAATCGTGTTGTTGGCACCACTCAGGTCATTACCTGTAGCATCGCCAAACTTTGGCAATACATTGCTAAAGAATGTATTGATGTTATAAATGTTGGTGAACGACCATTCACTATCGCTATTTGGCACGAGCCACAAGTTCTTTGTATATTTGTCTGGAGCTGTTGCACCTATTTGATTGTCGGTTCCTGCATCATTGTCAAACATTCCATAGTAGGCATCATGCGAAGGAAGAATGTCGGCATAATACTTATCTGCATATGCTTGCAACTGCGAAGCATCCACGAAGTAACTCTCAGGAGCTATCTGAGACTCTGGCTTTCGATCAAGAAAACTGTCGCAAGAGCTAAATGTCAAACCAGCCATCAAAACCATAGCTGGCAATATCATATTATTAATTTGTTTCATAACCATTCGTTGTTTAAAGTGTTACACTAAGGCCAAAAGACCATGTTCTTGACAATGGATAGGCATTTCCACCATTACCACCACTGATGGTTTCAGGATCGAAAAGCTTAGACAAGCTAGTACCTGTCCACAAATTTTCTCCAGACACAAAGAGGCGGCACTTCTGCAAGCCAATCTTGTTCATGATGCTAGCAGGAATCGTATAACCAATTTGGAGATTCTTCAATCGGATATAAGAAGCATCTTGCAGATAACGTGTCTGAACCTGTTGGTTCTTTCCACCCTCGGAGAAGATAGGACGAGGATAATAAGCATCGAGGTTGGCAGGCAACTTATGTCCCTCCACACCGATTTCTTCCGCACGGAAATAATCGGCATGTTGTACCAATCCTCTGGCATGCCACATACTCTTGTCGCCACGTACGCCGAAGAGCATACCTGTATAGTTACCATCTCCCCACCAATCTCTCTTCATCACACCTTGGAAGAAGCAACGAACATCGAAACCTTTCCAGTCTGCATTCAGGTCAATGCTGAAGAAATAATGAGGGTTCTTGTTACCGATAACCTTCAAGTCACCATGATCTGACAGCGTTTCCGCTCCCTTATTGATACCAGGCTTGCCATCCAAGTCGGCATACATGATGTCACCTGCAGCCCACTTGGAGCCGAGAGCGTCCTGTCCACCAACTTTTTCTAGATGAGCTTGCATCTCGGCATCGCTTTTTGCTATGCCCACAGTCTCGAAGCCCCAAATCTCGTTGTTCTCATGTCCTTCCAAGTAGTTCCATATAGACTGGGTTATGTTACCTGGATAACGGTCGATAATGGTCTTGGCATCCGACAAGGTGGCTGTGATACCATAGTTCATACCGAATGGCAAATGGTCGCGCCATGTCAGCTGAACCTCCCAACCCCTAGTATGCAAGTCGCAGTTGTTGGTTTTAGGCACAGAGGTTCCAAGTGTCGCAGGCAACTCATTAGCAGGTCCTACCATGTTCTTTGTATAACGAGTATAAATATCGAAAGAACCAGACAGACGATTATTGAACAAGCCGAAATCTACACCAGCATTCCAAGACCTTACGGTTTCCCAAGTCAATGCTGTACTGATAAGATTACCAACAGACGCGGTGTTAGGCTTTACGGAATTCTGCAACCAAGATCCATTGCTTGCACCTAAGTTCATCACACGATAGGTAGGATACCATGAATTGGTATTTTGGTTTGCCAACTGACCATACGAGAAACGCAGTTTCAACTGGTTGACTACATCCTGCAAAGGCAACCAGAACTTTTCCTGCGCCACGTTCCAACCTAAAGAAACAGAAGGCGATGTAGTCCAACGGCTACCACGACGGAAGCGAGAAGTACCATCATAGCGCAAGTTACCCTCTACAAGATAACGTCCTTTGTAATCATAATTGATACGTCCAAAGAAACCTGCTGTAGCCCACTCATTGTGACTTCCAGAGATAGAAGGAGCTTTCTCCACTCCTTTTCCGCTCAATCCTGTAGTCAAGTCAAACTCAGGCATATCATCCATAATGAGACCATACTTGGTAGTACTGTAATTATCTTGCTTCATCTCTTCAGCTTGGAAACCCAGCATCACTTGGAAGTGATGATCCTCCTTGAAGGTATGAGAGTAAGTGGAATATACATTGAAGTTCATCAAGTTCTCTTTCTTCCCACTTTGGGTAAGGCTGGTATCATTATGGTTATCTATCAACAGTCCTGATGGAGCATAACCTGCATAAGGAAGAGATGTCTGCTTGACAAACTCATCGTAAGTGCGATAATTAAACTCAACATTGGTAATCCAGTTTTTAATCGGCTCCAATACCAAACCCACCTGCTGGTAATTCTGGTCTGCACGCAAGTTACGTTTACCTCCCATCTCCAACATCGTACATGGCAAATTACCATAAAGATGACCATTAAGATCATAAACAGGAATATTTGGCCAAGACTGACGTCCCATATAATCGTAGTATCGAGAATCACCAAGATAAGTAGGACGATGCCTATCACTTCTGATGAATCGAGTAGAGTACTTCAGCTTCAGCCAATCGGTAATGGTCACGTTCACCTTAGCCGTAGCATTATAACGCTTCATACCATCGTCACCCAACTTAAGTGTACCTCCCTGGTCAAGATAGTTGAATGATCCATAATAGTTTAGTTTCTCCGTACCACCATTAATGCTCACATTATGTTCTTGCGAAAAAACATTACTCTTGTAGGTCTCACCATACCAATCGGTATTACCATAACCTTTCGTCCAAACATCATCCCACAAGTCCTTATCTTTCTGAGGATCCATACCACCAGTTAGCTTCCCGGCTTGGAAATCCAACATTTTTTGCATCACTTCATCCGAGAAGATAGCACCGTCTCCCTTATTCTGAGCTGCACTATTCATGAAGTTGGCAAAAGTGTAGGAATCCATCATCTCAGGCATATTGATAGGACTCGCAATACGGAAACTGTTATTATAATTAATAGATGTTCTGCCACTCTTTCCACTCTTGGTTGTTACTAAGATAACACCAAATGGAGCACGAGAACCATAGATGGAAGATGCAGCGGCATCCTTCAACACAGAAATATTCTCAATGTCTTGTGGGTTGATGTTGTTCAAGTCACCCTCCATACCATCTATCAAAATCAATGGCGAGCCACTTGAACCATCACCTATGGTACCCTGGCCACGCACGTTGATGCTGGCAGTCTTGTCGAGTTCACCTGTATTGGTGGAAATCTGAAGTCCAGGAACAAGACCTTGAAGTGCCATCGTTGCCGAAGTAACAGGACGAGACTCTAAGTCCTTGGCTGTTGCGATACCTACGGAACCCGTCAAGTTCACCTTCTTCTGGGTACCGAAGCCCACGACTACAACCTCATTCAGATTCTTGGAATCCTCCTGCATTTGGATTTTCAGAGGAGAAGTTCCTGCTGTTACCGTCTGGTTCTTATAACCTATATAAGAAATCTCCAAGATAGTACCCGAAGCTACCTGCAAAGAGAAATTACCATCAAGGTCGGTTACAGTTCCCGTAGAACTGCCCTTCGCCTTGACCGTCGCTCCAATGACAGGGTCACCATTCGCATCTGTAATGACACCCTTCACCACATTGCCCTGTTGAGCAATGTTCGGATTAGCCACCTTGTTTGCATACAAGAAAGTAGGTGATGCAGCAGAGATACCTAGGCATAACAACAATGCCATCAGTTTAGATTCATTCTGTTTCATAACTTTTAGATAATGATTGTTAGTTACTAATTTCGCTGCAAAGATATAATAAGGTTATATAACTGGCCGTCTTTTATCAGTCAACAGACACCAAACATCATTCAAAGTGTTTTTAGCCACCGATTAACAGTCTTCAAGCAACGGAAATCAATCAAATCGCCCACTTTCCTCTCTCATTTATTGCGTATTACAGAATAATTTGCTATTTTTGCATCAAACAATCAACAAGTAACATGAAAAGACTGATTCTTATTTTTATTGCCACAATCTACTCAGTAGTCATCTCAGCAGTACCTGCCATCAGTTTCAAGAACATCGGACTGCGAGAAGGTCTATCCAATGGTTTTGCCACCGACATCACCATGGACGGACAAGGATTCTTGTGGGTTGCTACTGAGTCGGGATTGAACCGCATTGCTGGTGCTAAGTGTACTATTTTCAAGACAAGTAACTCTGGCATCAGCAGCGATGAACATATACAAGCCTTATACGACAAAAGTATCAACTCGGTATGGATCGTGTCAAAGAATGGAAGCGTGAACTTATATGATTGCACACTGCAAGTCTTTTCTAAACCATCTATCCCTGCAAACATCACAAAGAAAGGAATCTCGTGCATCGCCAAAGCTAACGACAACGGCATTTGGATAGGGTGCAACGACGGATCTATCGCTAGTTACAACATCCAAAATGGAAGCTATCAAATTATTGACAAGAAAAGATTCTCGCATATCAAGAACGGAATACGCTGCATCATGGACGATGGAAACGCCCATCTTTTCATCGGTTTGCGCATGGACGGTATGTACCTATATAATATAAGGACACACCAATCGAAATTCTACTCCCATTCTGCCCGCGACAAAGAGAGTTTGCCTGGCAACAACGTGCGTGCCTTCTTGGTTGACAGCTATCATAACATCTGGGTTGGAACTAACCTAGGGCTTGCCTTGCTTGATACATCTGAAGGAAAGTTTAAGAATTTCAAGCATAGAGCCAATGACATCACTAGCTTGGCTAGCGACAACATCCATGGCATTACAGAGACTACAGACCATAAACTATGGATTGCTTCCGACATTGGCGGCATCAGCATCTTGGACATTAACAAATATCAAGGTTCATCTTTTCTGGATGCCAAATTCGAGCAGATAACCAAGGAAAACAGCAAATTATCATCCAACAACACTCGCCGAGTACTGCAAGATGACTTTGGCAACTTATGGATATGCAACTATAGTTCGGGCATAGATTTTGTACCGAACACTACCGCTCGTTTCCAATCCTTGGCAGTCATGGGCACTCCAATAGAAAATGTCAACGGACTATATACAGACAAAGCAGGAAACCTCTGGGTAGGACAAGATAATCGCATCAGCCTCTACAAGAACGGAATACAGGTAAGTACTTGGTTTTTCACTTCCCAGCTTATCAATTCCGCAGCATCAGTGTATGTGTTCGAAGAAGACCATCTTGGAAACATCTGGATTGGCACTAACGACAATGGTGCATTAAGGTTGAGCCCTCATACTGGTTCCTTCACTCACATCGGATGCGCAAGTTCACTAGACATCCATGCACTGCACGAAGACAAGAATGGCAAGATGTGGATTGGTTCCGAGAGTGGTTTATTCTCCGTATATCAAGGCATCGAGAAAACAGAAACAAAAATGAGCCATATCATGGGAGGACAGCCTATCATCTATTCCATCGCAGAAGATAACTATGGGCAGCTATGGATAGGAACTCTTTCAGATGGAGTCTATGTCTTTGGTAAAAACGAAAAGCTAGTCACCCACCTCTCCATCAAAAGCCATCTTGAATCCAACACCATCAACCACATCATCAAGGATACAGATGGAGGCATTTGGATTGCGACTTCAAAAGGACTGGTATATATTTCCAACCCTCTCAAGCCTCAACAAGTAAAAATATACGATGAGCGACAGGGCATCAAAGATAGCCATATCCGCGCCATCTGCCAAGACAAACAAGGCAACATTTGGGTAAGCATGTTTACAGGCATCGCTTGCCTTGACATCCATAAGCAGAGATTCTACAACTACGACTATGAAAGTGGAATTCCTACAGGTAATTTTGTGGAGGCTTCGGCTACCATAACTCCGGACGGAATCATGTATTTTGGTTCCCCAGGAGGCGTATGCTACTTCAATCCCCAACTTTTATCCGAGAAGAAAACGATTTCACCTGTACAAATCATAGGATGCGAAAGAGTAGGAAAGCTATCGGAACAATACGCTAGCAGATTCATCTCTCCTGACGAAAATAAAGAGATCCATCTAGCGCACGATGACAATACCTTCAAAATCAACTTCACGGTGAAAGACTTCGCACAAGAAGGAGATGTGGAATATTCCTACATGATGAAAGGATTGGACGACCAATGGTTTGAGACGGAAGGAGACAACGAGGTAACTTTCCGTAATCTAAAGCCTGGCAAATATACCTTTATTATAAGGGCTAAGTTGAAGAACCAAGACTGGAAAGATGCCAGCACTGCCGAAATGAAGGTAATTATAAATCCTCCACTCTGGCTCACATGGTGGGCAAAGCTTGGCTACCTGCTCATCGTATTGGGAATCGGCTTATATATATTCCTCTCTTACAAAAAGGAGTTTATGCTGCGCAACTCCCTGAAACAAGCCAAATGGGAAAGCCAGCAGAAGCAGGAGCTCAACGAGGAACGATTGCGCTTCTTCACCAATATCACCCACGAACTTCGCACCCCTCTTACCCTCATCATGGGTCCTTTGGAAGACTTAATGGAAGAGCATGAACTTCCAGCTAGAATACAGAAGAAGATAGGGAGCATCCATGCTAGCGCAGAAAGATTGCTGAACCTCATCAATGAGATACTGGAGTTCCGTAAGACGCAGACACAGAACCGCAAGTTGACCGTGGCACGTGCCGACTTAGGGGCATGGGTCAAGGAGATTGGTACCCGATTCCAAGACCTCACCCACAATCCGCATGTCAGCATTTTCGTCAACATACAAGCTGGCATCCCTGAGATTTACTTCGACTCCGAGGTTATCAACACTGTCATCAACAACCTCATGTCGAATGCCATCAAATATACTCCTAGCGGCAGCATCACCCTGTCGCTGTCTATGCCATCTTCCACTAAGGTAGAAATAGCTGTAGAAGATACAGGCTATGGCATTGACAAAGAAGCCCTGCCACACATCTGCGACCGATACTACCAGGAAAATGGCAAGCACCAAGCCTCTGGCACAGGCATCGGACTCGCCTTGGTGAAGTCACTCACCGACCTGCACGAGGCTACGCTGGATGTGGAAAGCGAGAAGGGAAAAGGCAGCAAGTTCACCTTTATCCTCGATGCCAACAACACTTATCCGAACGCCTTGCATAAGGATGACGAACAGCCTACAGAAGCTAAGATAGTGGAAGAAATGGCTCTCGTCGAAGGCGAGGGGATGCTAGCAGTGGACGCTGCTAATAAAGACGAACACCATCTTCTTCTCATCGTAGAGGACAATACGGACATCCGACAATACATCGAGGTATCTTTGCAAGAAGACTATCGCATTCTTCAAGCCTGTAACGGCAAGGAAGGCCGAGACTTGGCTTTCGAACAGATGCCAGACCTCATCGTGAGCGACATCATGATGCCAGAGATGGACGGCATCGAGATGACCAAGATACTGAAAGAGGATATTCGCACCAGTCATATACCTATTATATTATTGACTGCCAAGACGAGCATCAACGAGCAGGAGGAAGGATATGACAGTGGCGCGGACTCCTATCTGATGAAGCCTTTCAGTGCCAAACTGTTGCAGAGTCGCATCAGAAACATCTTGTCTGGTCGCAGAAGATTGACGGAACACATCGTTCAGAAGAACATGGATGTATTTGCAAAGTCTCAAACGGATAGCAATCAAAGAATAAAGTCAGAGACTACAGCACAAAGCACAAACGTTACAGAGGCTGAATCGCCTATCGTGCAGCTAAGTCCTCTTGACCAAAGGTTCTTGGACAAACTGAACAAGCTCATCGAAGACCATATCTCGACAGAAGACTTGGACATAGCCTTCTTCACCGACAAGATGGCGATGAGCCACTCCACCTTCTACCGCAAGGTGAAGGCTCTTACCGGCATGAGTGCCAACGAGTACATCAAGAAGGCGAAACTTCGCCATAGCATGAGCCTCTTGCAAAGTAGAGAATACCCAGTGACTGAAGTAGCCATGCTTGCAGGCTTCAACAACCTCGGCAATTTCCGAGAGAGCTTCAAGCGAGAATTCGGCAAGACCCCATCGGAGATATTGAAAGGATAAAGATTATCATTAACAACTATAATTATGAACTGCAAATTATTTACTTTGGTTTTATAGGCAACGACTCATTTTGCCAATATCCATGCCCAAGGCATCACCTTTAAGACTGATTCCAACACCGGGGCTATCTCAGAACTGGGCATCAACAACGATGCCCACAAGATGAATTGGGTGCTCTCACCTGATGGCGCCCAATACAAGTGGGTAACCGGCCAATATGGTTGGGGGCTGGGATTTCTCACCGTCAATGGCCAGAAACTTACTTGGCAGAAGCCGATAGCAGCCAATACTTATAAGGCCGGCAACATTCTCATCACCGTAAAACGAAAGCTCGTGAACGACGAACTGTTCGAGGAATACTCCTTCAAGAACACAGGCAAGACCACCGCCAACATCACAGACTGGGGCATCTACACACCTTGGAACGATTGTTTATAACCTAAAGCACCAAGACACTTACGTTGCCTTCCTTTGTACAAATTATTCGTTTGCGACTTCTATCTGATAGCACCCTGACCCTAATTCCATCTTCAAAAGCCCTTTCGCCTTGTCCAAACTTGCCTGAGTGGCCCGACGATTGACCTTCCTGCCATCCACCTTCACATCTTTCAGAGATTTTGCAGGCAAGACGACTGTCGCAGAAGTATTGGCAGGAATGGTAAATGAATATTCCGTAAATGCTTGAAGCCCGGACTTGTCTCGTCCCTTCTGATGCCCAACGAATAGTTGTACATCCAAGTCGCCACTGCCCCGAACGAATAGTGGTTGAAGGAATTCATGCTGTTGTGTTTGCCAAAGGCAGTACGTATGATGTCTGCGTATCCACCAACTGCCCCCTCTCGCTTCTCATCGAATGTTGAGCACAGGGTCTTGCCTGTCGCTGGGTCTACGTAGGTCTTGGCATTCATGCCCAAGCCGAACGCCAAAAATCCCAACAATAATAAACTTCTATTTCTCATATCACACATAGTCTCTTTATTTCGTACTTTTTTCATGTTTGCCGTTATATTCTCAGTCTTTAAGTTTTTGCATCTGCAAATATCCGACATTTATTTGAAACCAGGGGCGTTGTGCGAAGATTTTTTCTCAGTTATCCTTATACAAACTGCATCTCGCCCTTATGCCAACTTCCCATCGGCCCAATATAAAACCCATGGAAGCCTGTTACCAACTGTTTCGCCTAACCACGATTTGCGGAAATAAGGGCGATATTTGGTTAAATCTAAGTTGTATTTATGTAAATATAGCTTAAACTATGCAAAAGGTAATAGGCTTCTATAGGTTTTGTGCCAGGATTGTTGTAACTTTACATCCGTAAGAATAAAACTAGCAACTATGGCAAGATACATCAAGCAAGAGATGCCCGACCTGCAAGGCACGGGCGAGACAAAGTGTTATTATCGGCTGGAGAAGTACAGAAACCTCTCTACCAAGGAATTTCTGAAAAGGGCAGGGGCGCACGGCATCCTGGACGATGGCATATTGGAACATGCCCTCAGCAAAATAGCCCGGCAACTGGCGGAGGACTTGGCGGACGGTTATACCGTAACCCTTGATGGCATCGGCACCTTCCAGGCCACTCTTGGCGTGAAGAAAAACAAGGAGATGGACACCATCGACGGCGACGAAACCAAGCGCAACGCCAAGAGCATTGAGGTGAAGAACGTGCGCTATGTGTCGGACAAGGACCTGGTGAAGGATGTGAACCGTCGGTGCAAGCTGTCGAGAGCCGGCATTGCGAGGGTGAACCGCTCGCCTTATACCCAAGAGCAACGCCTGAAAATGGCACAGGATTATCTCGCCGACCCAGCCCATCCCTTCATGCGGGTGGCCGACTATGCCGAGCTGACCGGCTTGCCCCGTTCCTCCGCCACAAAGGAGCTTCGAACGTTTGCCGAAGACCATTCAAACGGCATTGACACGGATGGGCGGGGAACGGCGAAGGTGTATGTGAGAAGGGAGGCATAAGCGATGTAAGACTGCTTTTCTGGGGCTGGTACGGCGAGGGCGCCGTACCTCCTATTGATTACCATTGCCGGCAAGTTGTAGGAGGTACAGCGCCCTCGCTGTACCAATCCAAAGTAACAGCACCCTCGCTGTTATGCTTCCACCTCTTTCCAATCCACAAGCCCCTTACCCTCGCTGTCGAGTTCCACGGCGAGGGCAATGACCTTGCGCTTGTCGGCCTTGAAAGGCTCGGCGTACTGGTTGGCTGTGATTTGCTTCTCGGCTGCCGAGAGGCCGCCGTTGTTGGAGAGCTTCAGTTCGAGGACATAGATGATGCGGGGGGTATAGACCACCATGTCTATTCTGCCGGTGGCGAGCATGCGCTCCACTTCCACCCGGAAGCCGATGGCATTGAATATCGTGCTCATGATGAGGCGGTAACGTTCCTCCATGTC
>CAVGLH010000053.1:0-15253 GCA_963630065.1 Bacteroides fragilis
GTGGATGCATTCGTCTTTCATCGGACATGGTTCGGTGAAGCAGTAGTTGATGACGAGCGGCACGTTATCATGTGCGAAGGCTGTTTTTAATAAATCTTTCTTGTCCATTGTTGTGCAGGTTTAGAAGTAAAACTGATATACTCTTATAACGCAGAAAATCGAATTTTATTGTATGAAATCAAAAAAAATAGCCGGAAAACAAGGAAAAATGAGACTTTGGTGAGACTTCGATGATACTTTTTGATAGTTTTCAGGAGAAGCATCATCGCTTGTAAATATCTGTTAACCAAAAATATAATATCATTTAAAAGCAAAAAGATGATACTTTGAGACTTTTTGCTTGAAAAATACTTTCGTGTGCGTATCTCCATCTCGCCGAAAAAAGTATGGTTAACCTTGCTCCGTGATATTTCTCGTGAATAATTTGGCCTTTCCGAAAAAACTATTTATCTTTGCACGCATATTGCGGATGATAAGATTATCATGCAGTTCAAGGGATGGGAATTGGCAAGCATGGAAGAAGTCTAATATAAGTTTACAGGATGTTAAAGTCGTTCATATATAAGAGAAGGTTTGAGAAGGTATACACCGAGAATTATACTCGGTTGTATTACTATGCCTTGCATATTGTGAACGATGAAGAGACCGCCAAAGACATCCTGAACGATGTGTTTGCCACCCTGTGGAACAATATCGAAACCATCGACCTCGCCAAAATCAATGCCTATCTGATGACATCCGTGCGCAATCGCTCGATAGACTATTTGCGCCATCTTGTGCTCGAAAGTCAGTATACCGACGAGTATCTGCATACCGCCGAAATGTTCTACGACGACTATTCCGACGAAAAAGACAGATTGGTGGAGGAAATGTTCTCGCATCTCTCGCCGCCCACCGACGAGATACTGCGGATGTGCTATCTCAAGCGGATGAAATATGCGGAGGTGGCCGAGCAACTCGACATCAGTCCCAATACGGTGAAGAAGCACATCATGAAAGCTTTAAAGATATTAAGAGAACTATATAAAGATAAAAAGGAATACCCGATTTAACAGTTTGTCCGTATCTATATGCAGACAACAATAAAGGAATAATGATGAACGAAGATTACGACATTAAAGACTTTGCCCGGGAGGAGGTAGCCGTGAGAGACTACTTGCTCCGCAAGGCTCACCCGGCACCCGATGTGCAGGCTGAGCTGGATGGCTTCATGCGCAGTCAGGGCATGGGCAAGAGTCGTCGTGCCCTCAAGATAAGCCTTGGGGTAGTGGCTGCCGTGGCCGCATCGCTCTTGCTCCTTTTCGTTCTCAATACGGGCAAGCGTGGATTGAGTGTTCCCGACGGTGCTGTTGTTGCCTACGAGGCTGATACGGAAAATGTCCGGCAGGGCGTGACCCTGCAAAAGGGCACCGGGGAGCCGATGACCGTAAAGGGCAACCATGTCTATACCACGCCTTCGGATGCTTCGGCTGGGTCGGTGGTGCGCAATGTGCTCTCCACGCCCCAGAACGCCACTGCCGAGGTGACGCTTGCCGATGGTACCGAGGTGACGCTCAATGCTGGCAGTCGACTCACTTATCCTCAGGTGTTCAAAGGCAAGACAAGAGAGGTGCAGTTGCAGGGCGAGGCTTATTTCAAGGTGCATCATGACGCGCGCCATCCTTTCGTCGTTCATGTCAGCGGACTCAGTACCAAAGTGTTGGGCACCGAGTTTAATGTCCGTGCCTATGCCGCCAACGACACCCATGTCACCCTGTTGCGGGGTAGCGTGCTGGTAAGCACCGCCACTGCATCCAAGCGTATCAAGCCTGGTGAGGATGCCGCTTTCACGGGGGCTGCCTTATATATTAATAAGGTGGAAACCGATGCTTTCACCGCTTGGAAGGAAGGGGAGTTTTATTTCGACAACGAGTCGCTTCTGGATATTGCCAAGGAGATTGGCAGGTGGTACAATGTGAGTGTCATCTTCCAAAGTCCCGAAAAGATGCATACTCGCATCTTCTTTGCAGCGCCAAAGAATGTCTGCATCCAAGAACTGGTGGAGGTACTGACTGGCTTGAACAAGGCGAAGTTCGTATATCGTGACGACCAATTGATTATCGAATAGCCCAGGCAGACTTTATTTTTTTCTTTCAAAGCGTACCCGATTTTTTCTCTCGCTCGTATCTATAAGCAAAATATCTATCAACAGCGTAAAATGTATTATTTGGTGCGTATGAAAAAGAGAGAAAAAAAGAGAGTATGGATGACACTATTCTTGCTCCTGTTCTTTGCCGTGACGATTTCGGCACAGGGGTTGGGCAAGAAGTTTGATGTCAGTTTCAGGAACACGCCTTTGTCCACTGCCCTTAAGGCAATTGGCAAGCAGAGCGGTGTGCGGGTGGAATTTGCCTATGAAGATGTGAAGGCTTACAGGGTGAATGCCAATTTGAAGCAGGTGAACGCCGAGCATGCTGTGAAGGTGATTCTTGCCAATAGGCCATTGACCTACAAGGTTGTGGGTGGCAAGTTTATCATCGTAGTGAAGGATGATGGAAGAGCTTCTACTCCCAGTACTGAAAAGAATGGTGCCGAATTGGCGCAAGGCCAAGAGCCTTCGCAAGAACAAAGACAGGTGAAGGGTAGGGTCTTCGATGAAAACCATGAGCCGTTGCCTGGCGTAAGTGTGAAATGCGGCAACGCCCATATGGGTACTTATACCGATATGAACGGTGAGTTTTCGTTTGTTTTGCCGGAGAACCACGGTCAGTATCTCACCTTTTCTTATATAGGAATGCAGCAGCAGAGGGTGAAAATATCCAACAAGGCTGGCAAGAGCATGCAGATTGTGATGCACGATGATGCAAGCAGTCTGGATGAGGTGGTCGTAACGGGTTATCAGGTGCTCGACAAACGCAGTTTGACTTCTGCCGTGACATCCGTCAAGATGGAAGACTTGAACCGTGCCGACATGAGTAGCCTCGACCAGATGCTGGAAGGCAAGGTGCCCGACTTGATGGTGACCAACAACTCTGCCGAGGTGGGTGTCGCTCCAAAGATTCGTATCCGTGGTACCAGCACGCTGATTGGTAATCGTGAGCCGCTGTGGGTGGTAGACGGTATTGTCGTTTCCGACCCTGTGCAGATAGCCCCGGAGGAACTCAACGACCCAGACTATGTGAACCGCATCGGAAATGCCATTTCCGGTATCAACCCCCAGGACATTGAGCGTATCGATGTGCTGAAGGATGCTGCTGCTACAGCCATCTATGGTACCAAGGCTGCCAATGGTGTCATCGTCGTAACTACCAAGCGTGGCTCAGAGGGCAAGCCACAGGTAAGCTATTCTACCAATGTTACTTACAAGCGCCGCCCTCGCTATTCCGACCATTCTGTGGATGTGATGAGTAGTAAGGAGAGAATCCAATTTTCCAGAGAGCTGGCAGAAAGCGAGTATCTGTATCCCAGCAATGCAACGATGGTTGGCTACGAGAAGGCTTTGCAAGACTTGTATGGTGGCAGTATTGGCTATTCTGAGTTTGTGAATCGTGTTTCTGCGGCAGAAAGTTGCAACACGGATTGGTTCAAGTTGCTTTGCCGTGACAGTTGGTCGCAACAGCACACAGCAAGCTTGAGCGGAGGCTCTCGCACCACAAGATATTATGCATCTTTGGGCTACAACAAGGACAATGATGTTATCAAGGTCAATCATAACGAGCGCTATACGGCATCCCTGAATATCGACAACACATTCAGCAAGTTGCTGTCTGCTTCCTTCAATGTGAACGCTTATCATTACAAGCGTGACTATTATCAGGATGAGTTGGCGCCATTGTCTTATGCCTATACCACTTCGAGAGCCATCAATCCATATAATGAGGATGGAACTTACGCTTATTATCAGAAGCATGGCAGCGGCGGCTCCCTATACGCCTATAATCTTCTCAACGAATTGGACAACAGTTATAAGAAACAGACAACCAATTCTTTTACCGTAACAGCCAATCTGAAGTTTAATTTCACCGATTGGTTGAATGCCAATGCCATCTTCTCGATGACAAACCAGAATACAGACCAAGAGGGATATTGGGGAGAAAAGACCAACCATGTGGCCTTGTTGAGGACGAGCGACTATGGCGAGGCTATTCAGTACCCGGCCAGCTGCGTTCTGCCGCAAGGTGGAGAACTCACCAAGAGTAGCATGAACAACCAAAGCTATACGGCACGTTTGCAGTTGAATGCCAACAAGTATTTCGGGGAGGATGACAAGCACAATATCGATGCCACTTTTGGTATAGAGATTAACAGTGACAAGTACAAGAGTTACTCCAACACCACCCGTGGCTATTATCCAGACCGCGGCGAGACCTTTGTAACCAATGTCGACTTGAATGCATATCCTGCCTATGCTGCTTGGTTGGGCTCGAATGTTCCGACGATTTCTGATGATATTTCCAATAAGTTCTCTACCTATCTGTCAGTGACTTATGCCTACAAACGTCTGTGGCGTGTCAACTTGAACGGGCGTATTGACGGCTCCAATAAGTTTGGCGACCGTTCCAACGACAAGTTCTTGCCTATTTGGTCTTTGTCGGGCAGTTACGATTTGAGCAGTTTGGTCAAGGCAAATTGGATGGACTATATCAATCTGAAGGCTTCTTATGGATTTCAGGGTAACATGTTGGATACGGAGACGCCAGTCTTGACCATCAGAAAGGGAACGATGGATTCCTATTATGGAGAGTTTACCTCTTCTATCTATGGGCGTCCAAATCCAGACCTGAAGTGGGAGAAGACCCACTCTTTCAATGTGGGTGTCGACATGAGCTTGTTCGACCATCGTCTCGAGGTGGAACTGAGTGCATATTACAAGAATACGAAGGATGCGTTCATGACCAAGAAAGTTTCCTCGGTGAATGGTGTTTCTTCGTATGTCATCAACGGCGGCGATGTGGTCAACAAGGGTTACGGACTCGACTTGACCTATCATGCCATTCGCAATAAGAATTTCCGTTGGACAGTTTCCACTTCTATATCCAAGGTTATCAACACGGTAGACTCTCGCCCAGATGCGCAGACCTACGATTTGGAAGACTTCCTGGACGGTTCCGCATTGGTGGAAGGCAAGTCGGTCAATACCTTCTATAGTTATCGTTTCTTGGGATTGAGCCCTATTGATGGCGGCCCCTTGTTTGATGATTACTTTGACAATCAGGCCGCTCTCCGTGGTTTGAGCAAGTATGATACATACACTACCGTGCTAGAGGCTTCCGGCAAGCGTGATGCAGATATCCAGGGTAGTTTGACCAACACCTTCCGTTACAAGAATTGGCGGGCCTCCTTTAGCTTGGGCTACAGCCTGGGTGCCAAGACGCGCTTGTTTGCGATGTATGGTGGAGCCGCCTCGGGCGGAGCCTATGGCTCTGAGATTTATTCAGAAAAGAACTATAGCCGTGACTATATGAACCGTTGGAAAGAGCCCGGAGATGAGAAGAAGACCAATATTCCAGCTATCATTTCACAGACATCAGAGGCTTATTACAAATATAATAATCATTGGTCGACTCTATCTTCCTATAGCGATATTCCGCTTATCGCAAACAATTATTGGGATATGTATGATTATTCCAACATTCGGGTAGTAAGTGCGGACTATCTGAAACTGCAAAGCATGAGCGTCACTTACGAATTGCCTGCACGCTCATTGGCCGTATTGGGGTTGCAGAGATTGGCGTTGACGGCTTCGGCCTATAATCTCTTTACTATTTGCGACCCCGCCTTGAAGGGACAGACACCTACCCAGGGTGGATTCTCTACAGTGCAGTTGAGCGACCGCCCATCTTTCTCTTTGGGCTTGAATGTAATCTTTTAATCAAAAAACGGAACGACAATGAACAAGAAAATAATATATGTTGTCAGCATCTTGATGTCTTTGTGCTTCACGGCATGTTCCAGCGATTTCCTGAAGGAGTATTCGCAAGACTTGGCACGTGTGCAGACGATAGACGACCTGAACGAGTTGCTGGTGGGCGACTGCTTGTTGCCAAAGGGGTATGTCAACGTGGAGAATTATAACTTGGTGCTGCGTAACTACAACTATGCTATGCTCCATTTTATGAGCGATGAACTTACGGAGAACACCAGCCCGGCCGAAGACCCGGATAGGGAAGGTGCGGGGCTTCGTGAAACTTTCTTCCCATATTTCACTTGGCAGCAGAATCTTTATCAAGACACTGAAGGCAAGAACACCTTTGAAAGTAATGAAAACTATTTGTGGACCTTGGCTTATGAGAAAATAAACAACTGCAATGTGGTGGTGGAGGCAGCCCGAGAGTTTTCAGCAAAGACCGAGAGCGAACGTAGCCAATTGCAAATCATCCAGGGAGAAGCCCTTTACCTGCGGGCATCCTACTACTTGATGCTGGTGAATCTATATGGTAAACCATACGCCCCTCAAACGGCAAATACGGATTTGGCAGTTCCGGTAAAACTTTCAGCAAGCGTAGAAGACAAGGAGTTTCAGCGTGCTACTGTGGCGGATGTCTATGGGCAAATCGTTGCCGATCTGGCAGAAGCAGAGAACTGCTTGGGGCAACAAAGTAATCCTGTAAGCATATATCATCCAGGCTTGGAGGCTGTATACATCCTAAGAAGCCGTGTGGCATTGTATATGCAAGATTGGAAGAATGCTGAGATTTATGCAAACAAGGCATTAGACAAGAATGATTATCTGCAGGATTTGGCGGCATTGTCGGATGACCAATTCCCCATGAGTAAGGATAATAAAGAGGTGGTGTTCTCCAATGGTTCCAGTTGCTTTGGAAACATTCTCCAGCTTCATCCCCAAAAGTATAGTAGTTGGAGCTATTATAATCCTACTTGGTATGTATCAGACAATCTTTACGAGCTCTTTGATGACAATGACAAGAGGAAGTCAACCTATTTCACAACCGAAGATGACCGTTACGACCATCGCCCAACTTATCATAAGATAGACAATAGAGACGCTTCTTTCGGTGTCTATAAGACAGTGAGCGATGTCTTCTCCATCAGAACGGCTGAGGCTTATCTCAATATGGCTGAGGCTAAAGCCGAGATGGGAGAGGATGCTGAGGCTTGCCGATGGCTGGCCAAGTTGCGTGGCAACCGTGTCGCCGATGCTGGGAATGTCAGTTTTTCTGGTGCGCAGTTGGTGCAGTTTATTCGGGAGGAGAGAGAGCGTGAACTGTGCTTTGAGGGGCATCGCTGGTTTGACTTGCGGCGCTATAGTGTTGATGAAAAATACCCTTATTCCAAGGAGATTGTTCATACGATGACCTATTATAGTTATACGAACTATTCATATATTCCAGTACGGACCAATCAGTATCGTCTCGAAAAGAATGATGCGGCTTATGTGCTGGATATTCCCAAGTCTGTACGTGAGTTCCAACCGTCCATCGGTACGAATTTGCGTCCGGTGCGCAATCCTTTCCGCAGTGATGAGATAGACACTGGAGATGAAGGTGACGACGATTATGATTGGTAATATAAATGAAGAAAAGAACATGAACATGAAGAAGTCTTATTTTTATATATTGCTTTTGATGGCATTGATGGTTGTAAGTGCCTGTTCGGACAGCGAGGATACTACTCCGAGCTATGCCGACACCAATAGCTTTGCTCCCTCAGCTGACGACCAAAGTGCCGAGGCGCAATTGCGACGTAAGTTTTTTGAGGAGACCGGGAGCTACATCATTTTCAATGACACCCTTTCCAAGGAACAGACGGGTGTGGATGCTTATGGCAAGCCAGTATATAAGGAGAATTTGCTGAATTTGGGCTTTGACATGCAAGGCTCAAGCTCAATTTATCGCTACACCTATGATTACTTGGCAAACATGGAGAGCAAGCAGAAGGCTGTAGAGTTGGTAAAGCAAAAGTTAATGAGTAAACTTGGCGACTTGAAGCCATTCTCAATCTTGCTGGTTGACGGAATCTATTGCTGGTCGAAGGAAAATGGAGAATGGGTGCCTTCTGATTCTTACTATGCTGATCCTAATCCTACTTATAGCCTGGGCTCCAGATGTTATGCATTCAGTATGAATGGGGGTGAGGCTTTTGAGGATGATGCTTATTTCAAGAACATCCTGGTTGCAATAGTCATAGACAAGATCAATGCCAAGGGTAGTACGGTCTTGGCTGAGTTTGAGGGCTTGGTAGAAAACTATGACGACTTGGTGGCGCATTGGGATAGCAAGGAAGATATGGGATACGAGCCAAAGTATGATTTGGACCAGGCGCATCGGGTTGGTTTCTTGAGTGATTGGAATAGGTATTATTTTCCGGACAAAAAGATTGACAGGAAGGATTATATCAATGCAGTCTTTTCTATGAGTGTCGAGGAGTTTGAGGCGGAATATGCCGACTATCCGGTCTGCATAGCCCGTTACCGCGTGATGCGCAACTTGATATTGTCGCTTGGGGTAAACCTGGACTAAAATGAAGTTTAGTTAATCAGTCGTTAATAAGGAAAGTTATGAAAACAAAACAGATAATGAGTTTGGTGGTGTTCCTCTGCGTGTCGTTTGCATTTTGTGCTTGTCACGACGATGAAGACAATATGCCTGATGTTCAGCCTACGGCTTTGGGTACACTTGTAGACCGGGATGGAAATGAGTATCATTGGGTGCGAATCGGGTGTCTTGATTGGATGACAGAGAACCTGCGCTGCGACGACCCTTTTTATGAAGATATTTATAATCCTAAGTGGACTGGTAAGTTTGATTGGGGACTTGGTCTGGACGGTGATACTGAGGATTGGAAAAATTGGTATGATAACTTTGGGAACTATTATTCTTGGCAAGAAGCTGTGGATAATGCTCCCGAGGGATGGCGTCTGCCGTCTGACGAGGATTTTAAGGCTTTGGAGCGTCAGCTGGGAATGAAAGCGTCCGACCTTGATATGGAAGGATGGCGTGCCGGAGCTTCTGCACTCATGTCGCAGAATGAGACAGGAACAAAACTTCATTTTACTTATGGCGGTGCAGTAGGTCCAAGTCTGAACACAGCAGGAATAGTACTTTCGCATCAATATGATTATGGTTATTATTGGACTGCTACCGATACGGTGGTGAATCATGAGGCTGCGGCATTTGCCCGCAAGATAACACCAGGTATGAATGCTGTCAACCGCATCATCATCTTGCAAGAAAACCGTTGCCTTAGCGTACGCTATGTTCGTGATGCCAAGTAATCTATTTAAAACATAATAAGTACATGAAACATCAAATTGTTTTGTCGGCAGTGCTGCTCCTGGCGGGTGGCTCTGCCGCAGCTCAAAGCACGGTCAGCGTGAAGGGCCAGATTGTCGGGATGACCGACAGCTGCATGGTTACGCTGACCGATGTGGAAAGAAAGGAAGAAATCAAGCGTCTCGGCTCGGTGAAGTTCAAGGGCGAGCAGTTCGCCTTCAACGTTGAGTTGCCTAAGACGCCTCGTTTTGCGCAACTTTCCTTTTCTGTGAAGGGGGAAAAGGGCGGTTGGATGAAGACTACTATCTTGCAGTTGATGCTGGATGGAAGTCCAGTGAACGTGAAGATAACCAAGAACTTGATGGAGAAAGATAGTCTGTACAAGCAGCGGAAGCAGGCTCTCGCCAACAAGGGTGACGGACAACTGTCTCTCGACGGTGGCAAGATGCAAAGGCAATATGCGGAATATCTGGATTTTATGGCAGAAAGTAGTGTCAAGGCAGACAGTACCAGCTATGCTGAGGCTAATGTTTGGTTTGCAAACAATGGAAACGATGATACCATTAAGGATTATAAGGAAAGAACGGCGAAGGCTGAGGCTGAAAGGGATGTAAAACGCAATGAGTTTATCGAGACTCACCCTGACTATCCGGTGAGTGCGGCCTTGGTTGCCCAATATGCCTTCAGTCCGTTCACTTATTCCGTGGAGCAGTTTGACAAGCAGTATGCGCTATTGGCCAACAATCCCGATACTACCCACATCAACTTCATCAAGAAGAACCTCACTTATTTCCGTACCCATGCAAAGGGGGCGATGTACACAGACTTCTCTGGCGAGACCAAGGATGGCAAAACAGTTTCGCTCTCTTCTTTGCTCAAGCCCGGCAAGATGATGCTCATCGATTTCTGGGCATCTTGGTGTGGCCCGTGTCGCTCGGCTATCCCCAAGGTGAAGGCAATGGCCAAGGAGTATGCCGACAAACTGGAAGTGCTGTCTTGTTCGGTTGACAAGAAGAAGGAAGCTTGGTTGAAGGCGGAGAAGGAAGAGGCAATGCCTTGGACCCAACTTTGGTTGCCGATGTCTAAGCTCGAGGATGCTTCTTCGGCCTATGCCATCTATACTATCCCTCGGCTGGTGCTGATTGGTGCCGATGGTAAGGTGATTTGCATCACACATGATCCAAATATCATTAAGCAGAATATAAAATGAAAAGAAATCTCTCTCTGATTCTTGCGCTCGTAGCCTCTATGATGGCTGCGGGCGCTTATAGCCAGTCTTTCACCATCAAGGGCACTATCCCCGGTGTGAAGAACGGCACGAAGGTGCGTTTGCGTGCCCAGGAAAACGGCAAGGATATTGAGGCAGAGTGCCTCACCAAGGGTAGTACATTTGTATTGACAGGCAAGGTGTTCAGCCCGATGTTGGTACAGTTGCAAGTCAACGACCGACCGGAGACTGCCTACAAGCAAGGCGATTACCCAGAGGATCGTGGCGGTAAGTTTATGCTGGAGGCGGGCAACTATACTGTCTCCGCCATGCGCTATGACAGCATAGCCTGTAACTATGATATTTATCGCCCAGTTATTGTGCATGAGAAAAACTTGAGGATTGTCGGTGGAAAAGCGCAGCAACAATATCAGGAATGGGCGGATGCCACCTACGAGGCTCGGCTGAAAGTGGAGTGCCTGGACAAGGCGTTGCGCAATGCCCAGTTTCGCGACAAAAGCCAAGGCGGCCCAGACTCGGTTGCTATCATTCGGCTGCAACCATTGGTTGATGCAGCCGACAGTACACTCGACAAGGCGAATGCTGCTTTCATTGCTGCCCATCCCGATTATGCCATCAGCCTCTTGTTGATGGGCAAGCAGCTGGAAAGTCCTTTTGCTTTCCTGGCAGCCGACTATGACCGGATGCTCGCCACCTTCGCTGACAACTACGACAAGGCTCGCTACGCTGAGTTTCAAAAGACTGTTGCCGAGATGAAACAATACATCAAGGGCGCCCCTTACAAGGACTTGGCTTTGGAATCGGTGGACGGAAAGGCCGTAAACTTGAAGGATATAGTGATTCCGGGCAAGTACAATTTCATCGACTTCTGGGCTTCCTGGTGCGGTCCTTGTCGTGCAGCCATCCCGAGCGTAAAGAAATTGCACCGGGAAATGGGTGACAAATTGAACATCGTCAGCGTGTCGGTCGACAAGCGTCGCCAAGACTGGGAGGAAGCTATGAAGGAAGAACAGATGCCTTGGAGCCAGTACCTCGTTCCCCAAGCTTCGATGAAAGCCCTCAATGACGGCTATTATGTTCGCTATGTGCCGTCATTGGTGGTTATCGACCCTGCGGGAAGGGTGCAGCTTTTCACAAGCGACCCCCAAAAAGCCCATGCCTATTTGGAGCAGGTGGTCTTCTGATCGGGAATCAAGATGGAGGCACCTATGCTTATCGCCAACACCAGGAGGATGAACACGAGCGATTCGACGGCTCCTATCTCCACGTATTCGTGGATGAGCATCTTGGCTCCGATGAAGACGAGCAGGAAACTGACTCCCACCTTCAGATAACGGAACTTGTCGGCGATGGCAGCCAACAGGAAGAACAAGGCACGAAGGCCGAGTATCGCAAAGATGTTGGAGAAGAACACCACGTAGGGGTCGAGGGTTACGGAGAACACGGCGGGGATGCTGTCGAATGCGAATATCAAGTCGCAGAACTCGATGAATATCACCGTGAGCACCAGCGGACTTAGATGGAAGTGCTTGTTCAGAAATCTCACCACGGGATGGTCCATGGCGTTCATCTCCTCCTTCTTGTTGCGGTTCAGGAACATCTTGCCGCCGCTATATAAGAGGAAGGCACCGAATATCAGGAGTATCCATTCGAAGCGGCTGATGAGTGCGGCACCGGCGAAGATGAAGATGAATCGCAGGACGATGGCTCCCAGGATGCCCCAGTTGAGTGCATGCTGGTATTCCTTCTTGTCTATTCCGAAAGAGGCGAAAATCATCATCATCACGAAGAGATTATCTACAGACAAAGTCTTCTCTATCAAGTAGCCGGAAATATAAGAGATGGTCATGTAGTGGCGGTACTGCTGCACGCTCGCCTCGAAGTCGTTGGGATTGAGCGTAAGGTGGGCGGCGTAGCGGGAGGCCACAGCCTCTAGGTCATGAAAGTTTTGGATGCCGTGTACCATGTCGCCGTGGAAATACAGGAAGGCAGCGAAGATGAGTGCCAGACCTATCCAGACACCCGTCCATGTGCCTGCTTCCTTGATGGAAACGACATGGGCCTTGCGGTCGATGACCAGCATATCCAATACTAAGATGGCGGCGATAAACACCACGAAACCTACTAAAAACGCTAATTCAGTTGCAATCATTTTTATTATATCTTTCTTAAATTCGTTTGCAAAATTACAAAATATCTTCGTATATGCAAATAATTGCCCTGCATTTTTGGCGGTTATGAGTAAAAATTGTAACTTTGCATCTGAGTAAAATCGTATAGACAAGTAGAATAATGGAACAGAACAAGACTTTATCCCCCGACCTTGAGGCACGTGTGCAGCGGGCAGTGGATTTCTTCATGCAGGGCTATGGCTGCTGCCAGGCGGTGGTGGCTGCCTTTGCCGACTTGTATGGTCTCGACGAGGAGATGGCCAAGCGGTTGGGGGCCGGCTTCGGCGGTGGAGTGGGAAGGATGCGCATGATGTGTGGTGCCGTTTCTGGCATCGTGATGCTCGTGGGGCTGGAGTGTGGACAGACCGATGGCGACGACCGGGAGGGCAAGTCGGCTTGCTACAAGGTGGTGCAGGAACTGCTCGCCAAGTCGAAGGAGCAGAACGGCAGCATCATCTGTGCCGAGATTCTCGGACTGAAGGGCTGTGAAAAGGCGCAGTCGAGCTATGTAGCATCGCCTCGCACGGCGGAATACTACAAGACGCGTCCTTGCGCAGCCAAGGTGGAGAGTGCGGCGAGAATCTTCGCCGAGTACCTTTTAAAGGTAAAAAAGTAAAAAGGTAAAAAGTAAAAAGGTTTCAAATAAGGCAGAGGGTAAACGATGAAGTATCAAACCAATAAGGACTTGGCGGATGCCCAGTATTACCTGAAGATGCTGGACGATTTCTGCAAGACGGGGCAGGTGATGATTCCTGACTCGCCTGCTGCCGGTATGCCCTGGAATACGAAGGAAGACCCGCTGAAGGATTACTTGGTGCATCTCTTTGAATCCGAGTTTAATGTCACCCGGAATGGAGACCCCAAGTTCCCCCTGCAAGTGAAGAACAGCAAGATCAAGGCGAAGATTTTTTCCGAGAGCGTGGGCAAGTTTATCGTGGAGTGCGTCCACCACATCCGTTTCCAGCGGCAGCGTGCCTGGACCGAGAACCATCGGGCCGACGCAGTGCTCGACTGGACTCCCTTTAAGCGGATGGACGAGGAGGTGTGGCACCCCTTGCTCGACCAGCTGGAGGCCGAGCACGAGAAGGACGGCTTCGACAAGCGATTCTTCGTACGGCTGTTCCAGGGCGACGGGGCCAGCAAGAGCGAGAATTGGGAACGACTGGTGAGAGACTGGAAGGCTTGCGTGGAGCGTCAGGCACTGGGCAAGTTGAAGGATTATATCTCCATTCGCCAGAGCAATTTCGAGTCGGGACTGGTAAGCCGGATGGACCAGATGTCGAAGCTGATGAAGACGAAGGGCGTAAGCGAGGCGAGGGCCGTGCAAGCCTGGGAACTGATGAAGGATGCCTGGACGGAGACGGAGTTTGAACGCCGCCTGAACGAGATGAAGGTGCAAGACCGCTATCCCGAAATTAAGGAAATCGTGGCGAAGATGGGTAGGGTGGCGGACGCCAATGGCAAGGACCGCCTCGCCGTCGCATCGGGCATCGACATGAAGATGGAGCACTCCGCAGGCAGCGACATCGAGGGAATCACCGTGGGCGACGACCTCAACTCGCTCCTCCCCATCGAACTCGCCCAGTATAGCGACGAGGACATGGAGGGGCTCTTTATATATAAGTATCGCGCGAGAAAGCTCCAGACTTTCCGCTACAAGAGCGAGATGGCAAAACCATCCCGCAAACTTGGTTTCACCCATGCCTCCCGCAAGGGGCCGATGATAGTCTGCCTCGACACCTCGGCCAGCATGTATGGTACCCCCGAGCGCATCTCCTCCACGCTTATCTCCCTGCTCGAACAGACGGCAGAGGACTTGGAGCGCGACTGCTTTCTCATCGACTTCTCGGTGAGCACCCGGGCCATCGACCTGATGGAAAAGCGCAAGGCGGAGCGGCTGAGGAAGATTGGAATCAATCTTATAGAGGAGGCTTCCACTACCCATCTCCCCTTTATCGGCGGCGGCACCTCGGCCAAGAAGATGATGACGCAGATGTTCGACCTGCTCGACAACGACGGCTTGCGCTATGTGAATGCCGACGTGCTTTGGATTACCGATTTTCTGATTCCCAATCCGTCGAAGACGATGCTCGACAGATTTCGGGAATACCGGGAGACGGGCACCCGCTTCTATGGCATCCGCATCGTGAGGGATGACGACAAGGAGCCGAACGAGTGGAAGGAGTATTTCAATCAAATCTACACCATCAAGTATCGCCCCTTGAGGCGATACTGAAAGGTGTAACATTGCCATGTTACATAGTGTGAAATGTTTCATAAACCTTACGTTATGTTGCATTTGATAAAAAATACCCATTTTTGGGTAGATTTTCTCATAAAAAATATCTTAAAACGCTTGCTGATAGAAAAATCTTTTGTACTTTTGCGGTCAGAAAATTTATACAAAAACTTAATAATACATTAAAGATTTATGGTAAGCAACAACATTCCACAAGTCAAGCTCGGCATTATCGCCGTGAGCCGTGACTGTTTCCCAATTGCGCTTTCTACTCAGCGCCGTGAGAACATCGTAAAAGAGTACAAGGGTGAAATCTTCAACTGTCAGACCACAGTGGAGAACGAACAAGATATGCTCAAGGCTTTGGGCGAGGTGAAGGAGCAGGGCTGCAACGCCCTGGTGG
>CAVGLH010000054.1:0-14321 GCA_963630065.1 Bacteroides fragilis
CCGCAAGCTCCACCTCGAAGTCTGCGGCAAGCGGCATGTCGCGGAGGGCGGAAACGAAAATTGCCTTAGGCTGGGCATCGGGATTGGCCGACACGGCGTAAGGCAACTGGTTGATGTAGCCGAAGAGACCAGCCTCAAGCAGAGTCTGCTTGACAGCCGCGCCGTCCATCTCACCAACATTTTTCCTACCAAAATCCGTGGAAGTCTGCACTGCGTCGGCATTCACCTTCACGCATAGCACTTTGCGGCGCTCTCCACGCACGATAGCGGTCACATTGCCGCTCACGGGGGAGGCAAACTTCACCTCTGGGCAAGCCTTGCTGACAAACAAGGCATCTCCGGCATTGACATGGTCGCCCTCGCGCACCACCACCTTGGGAGTGACGCCCTCGAAAGCACCGGGCACGAGTGCATACTCGGCCGACGGAGCCACCTTGAGCGTTACATCCTTGGAAGCCTTGCCCGCAAGGTTAATGTCCAAGCCTTTACGTAACTTAATTACATTTGCCATAACTACATTAAAAATATATTAAAAACTGAATTTTCGCGTCATATTAAATATTGCACAAAAAACTGCGCTTTCTCTGCCAAATCATCAATCTGTGGTGCAAAAATACTGAAAAAATGCGAAACGGAAAAGAAAAAAACTGTGAAATGTTCATTTTTGTGCCAAAAAAACAGTAATTTTGCGCCAAGAATCCGAATCGAAACATTTTTGTAAAGTAGAGAAAGCACTCTGAAACGAATCAAACATATCATCAACAGCATCATATGGACGCTGGCCGCTGTCTATTTCTTGCTTGTAGTACTGCTGCATGTGCCACCAGTACAGGCCTTCATTGGCTCTCAGGTAGCCCAGGCTCTCAGCGAGAAATTCGGCACAGAGGTAAGCGTTGGCAATGTAGACCTGGGATTCTTCAACCGCATCATTGTAGATGACGTCAACATGCTAGACCAGCAAGGTGACAGTATGATTTATGCATCGCGCTTATCCGCCAAGATAGACCTCCTGCCTCTTAAAGAAGGCAAGATTTCGGTGTCCTCGGCCCAGCTCTTCGGACTTAACGCCAACCTCTACAAGCAAGATGCCAAAAGTGCAGCCAATTTCCAGTTTGTGCTCGACTCGCTTGCCAGCAAGGATACCACGAGCCACAAACCGCTAGACCTGCACATCGGCAGTATCATCATCCGACATGGAGCCATCGCCTACAACCAACGCGACGAAGCCAGCAAGCCAGGCGTATTCTCGCCCAAGCACATCGGCCTCAGCAACATATCCGCCCACGTCATTCTAGAGCATCTCACCGACAACAGCATCCAGCTGATGGTGAAGAAGATAGCGTTTACGGATAAATCAGGACTTCAACTCAAGAACTTGCATTTCAAGCTGACAGCCGACCGTTCGGAAGCCACCCTAAGCGACTTCAACATCGAACTACCCCACTCCCTCTTGAAGCTGGAGGACATCCACGCCACCTACCAGATGGAAGAAAAAAAACTCATTGTACCATCACTGCAATACCATGGAGGCATCCAATCCTCGGAGATCAAGCTAGAGGACATTGCCAGTCTCTCGCCCACCATCCGGAAATTCGACGAGACACTAAGACTCAACCTGCGGTTCTCTGGCCAGGGCACATCGGCGCGCATCCACCGGCTCAACTTGCACACACAAAGCCAGAACATCGTGCTGAAAGCCAGCGGAAGCGTGAACCATCTGGACAGCACTCCGAGCTGGTGCGCCGAAATCAAGCAACTGAAAACCTCCAGCTACAGCATCCAGCAAGTGGCCGACCGCCTGGGAAAGGCCAGCAGCCTGCCCAAAGAGGTGACACGACTGGGCAACATCTGCTTCACGGGCAGCGCATACGGACAAGGCAAGAACCTGGCGGCCAAGGGAACGCTAACCACAGACGCAGGCAGCTTGAGCCTAAAAGCAAGGAAAAACGGTAGCAACCTACAAGCCAGCGCAGACACCAAGGACACCAATCTGGGACGTATTCTTGACATCCCCAGCCTGGGCATACTGGCGGCCAACGTAAACGTCCAGGGCTACACCAAGCACTTGAAGGCGCAGGGATTCGTAGCCCGCCTGGACTTCAACAAATATAGTTTCAAAGGCATCAAGCTAGACGGCAGCTACAACAACGGATTGGTTGCGGGGGCGATATCCATCACCGACCCCAACGCCAACGTCAGTGTGAGCGGCTCCTACTCCATCCCCCAAAAAGAATATGAGGCCACCGCCTACATCCAGCACTTGCTGCCCTCGATCACCGGACTGAAAGTGGCCGACAAGAGCTACTGTCTCGCCGACATCCATCTATCAGCCAAGAACTGCGGTAACGACGGATACCTCAAACTGGAGGCTCCATTCGCCAGCGTCCACATCGACGGCAAATACACCTATGGAACGCTCGCCAAGAGCTTTACCAACCTTGTGGCCAGCAAGCTCCCCACCCTGCCTGGCATCGGAACGGTGGACCGATCGGCCAACAACCACTTCTACTTCCAGTCGGAGATTACCTCCACCGAGCCACTACGCCGACTGCTGGGCGTGAAGCTCGACATCAGCCGGCCTATAGCGGCCGACGGATTCGTCAACGACGCAGAGAAGACCGTGAACCTCTACGCCAGCCTGCCCGAATTCTGCTATAACGGTGCCCACTACCACGACATGAAGGTGCGCTTGCACACTGAGGGTGATTCGCTCATGGCCAATGCACAGATAAAGAAAGGAATGTCGGGACAGCGAGGCCCCGTACTGCAGGCTGAGGCCAAGGCCGCAGACAACAATCTGATGGCCAAGTTGACATATGACAACCATTCGGCCAGTCTGCCCATCAAGGGGCTAATCGACACTAAGTCGCAATTCTATAAGGACGAGCGCAACGTTTCCACAGCCCACGTGGCCGTTCAGCCTTCAGAAATCATCATTGGAGATACAGCCTGGAAGGTACACCCCGCAAACATTATCTACAGGAAAAACCACCTGGAAATAGACCACTTCGCCGTGAACCACGACGGACAGCACATCATCGTGAACGGAATCGCCACCCCCAACAGCACCGACTCCATCGTGGCCGACCTGAAAGACGTGAACGTGGCCTACATCCTCAGCTTGGTGAACTTCCACTCCGTCGATTTCGCCGGCAAGGCTTCTGGCCAAGCCATCATGAAGAGCCTCTTCCAATCTCCCGATGCCTACGCCAGCCTCGACATCAAGGACTTCACTTTCGAGAAGGGACCGATGGGTGTGCTGCATGCGAACGCCGCCTACAACAAGGAAAAAGAGCAGATAGACATCGATGCTGTGGCCGACGACGGACCAGGACACCAGACCCTCATCAACGGCTTCGTATCGCCCAAACGCAACTATATCGACCTCGACATAGAGGCGCAGACCACCCGACTGAAATTCATGGAGAGTTTCTGCGGGAGCTTCATGGACGACATCGAGGCCTGGGGCACGGGCAAGCTGAAACTGGCGGGCGACCTGAGCAATATCAACCTCACTGGCGACATCAACGCCAGCGGAAAGATACACCTCAAACAACTCAACACCTGGTACACCTTCGACAACCTGCGCGCCCACGCCATCCCCGACGACATCCAGCTGCAGGGTGACACCATCTACGACCGCAACCACAACATCGCTATCGTGAGCGGAGGCATCCACCACAAGCACCTCACCCGGCTGAGCTACGACCTCGACATAGCCGCACACAACTTCCTGGGCTTCGACACCCACGGCTTCGGCGACGACACGTTCTACGGCACCATCTTCGCCACGGGCACCGTGGGCATCCACGGCAAGAGCGGAGAGACCACCATTGACATCGACGCCGAACCCATGGCCGGGAGCACCTTCGTCTACAATGTGGCAAGTCCCGAGGCCATCAAGGACAAGAGCTTCATCCACTGGCACGAAATCCAGCCCGAACAGGACGATAGCATCGGCAAGCAAAAGGTAGACCAAGCGAAGAAGGAATACATCGGCTTCAACTCGGACATGCTCATCAACTTCCTCATTCGCACCAACAAGAACCTGACGCTGAAGCTCATCATGGACGAACAGACGGGCGACTTTATCACCCTGAACGGCGACGGAGTAATCAGGGCCAACTACTTCAACAAGGGGTCGTTCGACATGTTCGGCAACTATGTAGTGGACCATGGAACCTACAAGCTCACCATCCAAAACATCATCAAGAAAGAGTTCGTGTTTATGCAGGGAGGAAGCATCACCTTCGGCGGAAACCCATACAATGCGCCGCTCAACTTGAAAGCCAAGTACACCGTGAACGGCGTGCCGCTGAGCGACTTGAAGATAGGCCGTTCGTTCTCCAGCAACAACATCCGCGTGGACTGTCTGATGAACATCACGGGCACACCGCAGACCCCCAAGGTGGACTTCTCCATGGACATGCCCACGGTGAACAGCGATGCCAAGCAGATGATCTACTCGCTCATCAACTCACAGGAGGAAATGAACCAACAAGTGCTCTACCTCCTGGGCATCGGCCGATTCTACGCCCAGTCCAACAACAACAGCCGCCAAATGGACGAGGGAAGCAATGAGCAGCAGAGCCAGACGTCTCTGGCCATGCAGAGTTTCCTAAGCGGCACCATATCGCAACAAATCAGCTCCGTACTTTCGAAACTGATGAACAATAACAATTGGAACTTCGGAGCCAACATCTCCACGGGCGACGAGGGATTCCAAAATGCGGAATATGAGGGCACGCTGAGCGGCAGCCTGCTCAACAACCGTCTGTTGTTCAACGGCCAGTTCGGCTACCGCGACAATCCCAATACCACCCAGAGTTTCATCGGCGACTTCGACTTGCGCTACCTCATCTTCCCCAACGGCAACCTCGCCATCCGCATGTACAACCAGACCAACGACCGCTACTTCACGCGCAACAGTCTGAACACACAGGGTCTGGGCCTTATCATGAAGAAAGACTTCAACGGCTGGCGCGACCTGTTCGGAATCAAAAAGAAAAAGACTAACGGAGCCAAAAAGAAAAGAAAAAAAATGTAATTATGGTAAATGCCTGCTTAAAGTGAAACCTCTAAGCAGGCATTTGCATATATGATTGCCCCCTAGGCAAAGATTCTACCGCTTCAAGGCGATATTGTAGTTATAATACTTGGTGTTTCCTGTGATGTCCTCAAGCACTTGGATAAACGGCGGAAACTTCACGCTCTCGTGCTTGGCCACGCCCTTCGTCTCCAATATCATCAGGTCGCTCACAGGCTCTTCAAACGCATCGAGCTCGAAATACTGTCCCTTCCAAATGAAGCTCTTGCGATGCTTGCGAATGGTTTGGCGGTAAGGATCGGCCTGCTGCAACATACTCTCGTAGAGGCTTTCGTTGATTTGGCGCTCAGTCTCCACCTGCTCATTATCAGAAGTACGCTTCTTGGTGGTGAGCACATAGAGATACTTACCCTCGAAAGCACGACGGCGGAGGCGAATCTCACTTTTCGGGTCACCCGACAGATAAGTCTGCACGATGTCACTGTCAATAGCATTGGGCACCTCACCCGCTAATTTCACGATATACTTCCGCTCCTCCTCTATCGGCTGAGCGAGCCCGAGCACACTGCTTATTTCCTTGAGCACACGGTTGAGCTTGTTGTCGAAATCCTCGTGGTTGTTAATCACGCGCAAGTGTGGATGGCCCTTCCAGGCAGCCACAATCTTCTTGTCGAGCTCTCGCGCAATTTGAAGCCCCTTCTCGTCAGCCTGCTCCAGTCGCTGCGCATTGTTGGCTGTGGTGTAGAACTGCTCGGCACCATCGGCTGCACTCACCAAGTGAAGCACCGCATCATACCTACTGCGCAACTGGTTGCTGGTGTAGCCCTGCTCCGTGATGATGCGATTCCAGATGTCAGGGGTGAGATAGGTGGAGATGTCCATCGTGCCGCGGTCGCAGACGATGAGCACGGGCTGGTCGAGCGTCTCGGCCATGCGAAGGAAACTGTCCTCCAGCTCCACCTGGGTACGGAAGGTAGCCTTCTCCCCCTCGAAGAAGAAATCCTTATTAGACGTGAGGTAGTTCATGCCCGCCTGAGTGAACATCGTGGGCACCTCGGGGATGGTAAACACCTTGTAGCCAAGGCTGGAGAAATGCTCAATCACCTTGACAAGGGCGGTGGTTTTGCCGGCGCACGGACCGCCGGTCAGCACAATTTTCTTTATCGTATTCATCTATCGAAATTATTGTTTTATGCTGCAAAGGTAGTAATTATTTTGCAAGAAAGGAAAAATAATGTATATTTATTTTGTATTATAAACGAAAAAACGTACCTTTGCAATAAAATTTCAGCAAGATGATTTACTTCATATCCAAAAAACTAGAGATTTCGGCCGCCCACAAGCTGGAGCTTAGCTACGAAAGCAAATGCGGCAAACTGCACGGACACAACTGGCAGATAGAACTCTTCTTCGCTGCAAGCCAGCTCAACGCCGACGGTATGGTGATAGACTTCACTCATGTGAAGAGAGAGGTGCACGGCAAACTGGACCACGCCAACCTCAACGAGGTACTCGACTTCAACCCCACCGCCGAGAACATCGGCAGATGGCTGGTAGACCATTTTCCGGAATGCTACAAGGCCACCGTGCAGGAGAGCTTTGGCAACAAGGCGGTGGTCATCGACGAAAATAAGATAAAAGGCATCGAGTGCCTGATACCCTAGGCCAAAACGAAAACGCATATTAATGTATAAAGTAAACGAAATATTCTATTCCCTCCAGGGGGAAGGCAGATGGGCAGGAAGGCCCGCTGTCTTCATCCGACTGAGCGGATGCAATCTGAGATGCCCATTCTGCGACACCGACTTCACGGGATACAAGGAGATGGAAGCGGGGGAAATCGCAACAGCCTGTCTACAAGTGGGCGGCGACTGCAGGTTTGCCGTAATAACGGGCGGTGAACCCACACTACAGGCGGACGCCGCACTCATCCAAGCCCTACACGGAGCGGGGTTCTATCTTTCGATGGAGACCAACGGAACCCACCCCCTACCCGAGGGAATAGACTGGGTGACATGCTCGCCGAAGGCCGACTTCGCCGTAGGAGGGACCATCCGGATAGAAAAAGCCGACGAACTGAAATTGGTATTTGACGGAAACCATACCGTCGACAGCCACGGCATCCAGGCCACCTATCACTACCTGCAGCCCTGCGACGTGGGCAACGACGCAAGAAACAGGCTCATCCTGAGCGAGTGCATCCAATATATCAAGAACCACCCCGAATGGACGCTCTCACTGCAAATGCACAAGATAGTGGGAATCAGGTGAGAAAAATCAGGAAAAAACGGATATAAAAATATAACATACACTAAAATGGAAAAAGTAAAGACATTGATCATAGGCAGCGGTCCCGCCGGTTACACCGCAGCCATTTACGCAGGCAGGGCTGATCTCAAGCCCATACTCTACTCTGGTATGCAACCTGGCGGACAGCTTACCATCACTACCATCGTGGAGAACTTTCCCGGCTATCCCAACGGCGTGGACGGCACTCAGATGATGATGGACATGAAGGAGCAGGCGGCCCGCTTCGGAGCCGACATCCGCGACGGAAGCATCGAGAAGGTAGATTTCAGCTCTCGCCCATTCCACCTCACCGACGAGAGCGGAAACGAGATTGAGGCCGAGACCGTAATCATCGCCACGGGCGCATCGGCCAAATACCTGGGGTTGCCAGACGAGGAGAAATACCGCGGGCAGGGTGTATCGGCATGCGCCACTTGCGACGGATTCTTCTATCGCAAGCGCACCGTAGCTGTAGTGGGCGGCGGTGACACGGCATGCGAAGAGGCAATGTACCTCTCAGGCCTGGCCAAGAAAGTGTACATGATTGTGCGCAAGCCCTATCTGCGCGCCTCGGAAATCATGCAGCAGCGCGTGAAGGAAAAGGAAAACATCGAGATCCTCTTCGAGACCAACACGCTCGGACTCTTCGGCGAGAACGGCGTGGAGGGAGCACACCTCGTGCGCCACAAGGGCGAGCCAAACGAGGAACCTTTCGACATCGCCATCGACGGATTCTTCCTGGCTATCGGTCACAAGCCCAACACCGACCTCTTCAAGGAATACATCGACCTCGACGAGCAAGGCTTCATCAAGGTAGTACCCGGCACAGCGAGCACCAACATCCAGGGCGTATTCGCCGCCGGCGATGTGGCCGACCCTGTATACCGCCAGGGAGTGGTAGCCGCAGGTTCTGGAGCCAAGGCTGCTATCGAAGCCGATCGATTCTTACAGAAGCAATAAAAAACAAAGATATATGAAAAGATTTTTCATCCCTATATTCATGTTTCTCCCCGTGATGGCAGCGCAGGCTCAAACCGTGCTCACCGAGGAACAGCAGCTCGAACAGGCCCAGAAACAACTGGAGGAAGCCCAGAAAGCGTTGGAAATAGCCAAGATAAAGGCGCAAGCCGCCAAAATCAAGGCTCAGGCTGACAGCATAGCCAAGGGCAATGCCGCCACCGGCAAGGAACTAAAGCCTGTAGTGGCGAAGGAACCCAAGACAAGTACCAGTGGATGGACCATACCGAGCGCCCCCCCAGCCTCTATGCAGGTGGATGGAAAGAAAGCCGACACCGACCAGAAGGAGAGCATAGCCAAGTATCTGGACGGAGCAGTGACCACCAACAACGAGGGAAAGATTGAATTTACCCTCGACACCGACTGCAACGGAAAGGGAAAAGAGCAAATCTACGACATCGTACTCAAGTACATGACGGAATTGACGCAAGGCAAACAGAGCATCAGGAGTCGCGTGGCCCTGGTCAACGAACAGGAGCACATCATCGCCAACACCATGGATGAATGGCTCGTATTCAGCCAATCGTTTATATCGCTCGACCGAACAGAGTTCAAATATCAGTTGGTGGCGACCATCAGCGACAACCACCTGCACCTCTCCCTAGGCAGAATCGTCTACGAATATGAGGCAGACCGCAGCACGGGGTTCAAGGACAGCGCAGAGAACGTAATCTCCGATGCAATGTCTCTCAACAAGAAGAAGACGAAGCTAGCCAAAATCTATGGCAAGTTCCGCAAATGCACCATCGACAGGAAAGACCAGATATTCAATGAGGTCAAGACCCTCGTCAAGCAATAGACTCACACCGAATTAAAGAAGAGAAAATGCAAGACAACATCGACAACACATCCATAGAGGAAGAAACAGGACTGCAGCATGCGCAATATGCAGTGCGCCCGGAGCACAGACGCCACAGGCGCATCTCCTACAGCAACCGGGACAACATGCTCAAGACGCGCAACTACCTTAACATCGCATTTATGGTGCTGGCAGTGGCGGGAGTGATCATATGGACGCAGATGAAGGAACACCACACGATGGCAACCATCGTGTTGCTCGTGGCTGTGGCCATCAAAATCGCCGAAGTTTGCATCCGACTATTCAAAAGATAAATGAAAAGAACTATTCTCCCTATAATCATCTTTTGCGCCGCCACCAACCAGGTGGCTGCACAAACTGATTTTAACTTTAACGAAGACTCGCAGTTCCGGCCGCAGACAGGCAAGGTGAACACTGACTCCCTAGGTTCCGACAAGGAAATTCCCAAGGGCATCAAGGTATGGACCGTGGACGAAAGGTTCGGCGACAGAAAGGCTGCCGTGGTGGATACACTACAGCACCTGTACATGAACACTACGTTCACCGAGGGCCTCTACGGCCAGTACAACACGCTGGGCAACCTCGGCTCAGCCCGCATCAACCGCATCTTCATCGACCGAAGCAACACGCAGGGCAACTTCATATTCACGGAACCCTACGACTACATCGTAGCCCCCGTGAGCGACTTCCATTTCACCAACACCTACTCCCCCATCACCAACGTGACACTCAACAGCTGCGGCGACCGCACCAACGGAGAGGACGACTTCAAGGCCATCTTCGCCGTAAACGGAAACAAGCAACTGGGCGGAGGATTCAGGTTCGACTACAAGTACGGCCGTGGCTACTACGACTCCCAGAGCACCAGCCACTTCAAATACACCATGTGGGCCTCATACTTGGGCGACCGCTATCAGGCCCACCTCCTACTCTCGACCGCCCACCAAAAAATGACAGAGAACGGCGGACTCGCCGATGACGAATACATCAAGCATCCAGAAGCATCCGGCCAGACGTTTTCCATCAACGAGATTCCAACCGTGATGCAAAAAAACTGGAACCGTCTTGACAACCAACATGTCTTCTTCAGCCACCGCTACAACATAGGATTCAGCCGCAAGGTGAAGATGACCGAAGAAGAGATAAAGGCCAAAAAGTTCGCCATGGAGTCGCAGAAAGACAACGCAGCAGCCGATGCCAAGGAAGAAGCACGAAAGAAAGCCGAGAAGGAGGGCAAGAAATTTGACGAGAAAGCCTTCGACAAGCAAAAGAAAGAGGAGACGAAATTCGTTGGACGCCCCGACAACGCCAAAATCGCCGGCAACGAACCAGTCAAGGACCTGGCAGCAAAAGACCCAAGAAGCGACAGCACCCGCATCGCAGTTAATGGAAAGGCAGCGGCCGACAGCCTGATGGCCTTGCAAAAGAAGGGCCAGGAAGACTCTCTCTGGTACAAGTCGGAGTATGTGCCCGTGACCAGCTTCATTCATACCGTGCAGCTCGACAACTACAAGCGTATCTATGAGGCCCACATGACGCCGAGCGACTATTATCTCAACGAGTTCTATACCGACGGCGTACTGAAGGGTGACTCCATCTTCGACCAGACCAGGCACTGGCGACTGAAAAACACCCTGGCACTAGCCACGCTCGAAGGATTCAGCAAATGGGCCAAGGCTGGCCTAAAAGCCTTCGCCAGCTACGACATCCGACACTACGAATTGCCCAACATGGAGGCTGCCTACGAGAAATTCAACGAACATACGCTAAGCGTGGGCGGCCAACTGAGCAAGCGAGAGGGAAAGACGCTCCACTATGACGTACTGGCCGAGCTGGGCATCACGGGCGTGGATGCGGGAATGCTGAAAGTGGACGGATCAATCGATCTCAACGTGCCCTTCCTAGGTGACACGCTGCAGGTGAGGGGCGATGCTTTCTTCCACAGGGAAACTCCCTCGTTCTACATGAGGAAATTCCACGCTCGCCATGCTTGGTGGGACATGGACCTGGAAAAGACCATCCACTCACGCATCATGGGAACACTAACCTTCGGCAAGACCAACACTACCCTGCGCGTGGCCGTAGACCAGCTGTCTAACTACACATACCTCCAGCAGAGCTACACCATAGGTACCGACAAAAACAACGTGAAAAATCGCCAAGGTGTGTCGGTTACACCGCAGCAGGCCACGGGAGGCATCAACCTGCTCACTGCCCAACTGGAGCAGAACTTCAAACTCGGCATCCTCAATTGGGAGAACCAGCTGACCTATCAGCGGTCCAGCAACCAGAGCGCTTTGCCCGTACCCACGTTCAACGCATACAGCAATCTCTACATCAAGTTTGACATCGTGAAGGTACTCCGGATAGACATGGGTGCAGACGTGCGCTACTTCAGCAGCTATGAGGCCCCCGACTACTCTCCCTACCTGGGCCAGTTTGCCATACAAGCCAACGGCGAGAACAACGTGAAAGTGGGCAACTATCCCGTGGTAAACGTCTACGTGAACGCCCACATCAAGCACGCCCGTTTCTTCGTGATGATGAGCCACATCAATGCGGGCAGCGGCGACAAGAACTACTTCTTCGTGCCCCATTATGCCTTGAACGACAGAGTGTTTCGCATGGGAGTGAGCTGGAACTTCTTCAATTAGAGGAAGAACGAAGAGCGTAGGTTTCTACACTCTTCGTTCTCATCAGAGAATATCAATAAAAAACATGATTAAGACAAATTCTTTAAAAGCATGGTTTATGGCCGCTCGCCCGAAGACTCTGACGGCGGCGGCTGTTCCTGTATTAATGGGTATCGCTATGGCCCAGAAAGACGCTGAAGGTATCCGATGGACTCCCGCCTTTCTATGCCTGCTCTTCGCTTGGGTGATGCAGATAGACAGCAACTTCGTGAACGACTACTTCGACTTCAAGCATGGCAACGACGACGAGACCCGCCTAGGGCCGAAGCGAGCTTGCGCCGAGGGATGGATCACGCTCCCCGCCATGCAAAGAGGCATTTTCCTCACCACCCTCCTTGGATGCGCCATCGGACTGCCGCTGGTGTTGTTTGGCGGTTGGGAGATGGTCTTCGTAGGCATCTGCTGCGTCATCTTCTGTTTTCTCTACACCACTTGCCTTAGTTACCTCGGTTTGGGCGACGTACTGGTACTTTTGTTCTTCGGCATCGTGCCCGTGTGCTGCACCTACTATCTAGTACTGCCCGAAACTCGCCAAGGCCTCACACCTGAAGTGGCATGGGCTTCCGTAGCGTGCGGACTGGTAGTAGACACTCTCCTTGTCGTAAATAACTATCGCGACCACGACAATGACCTGAAAGCTGGCAAGAAGACGCTCGTGGTACACATCGGCAAGCGCAATGCCGAGCGGCTCTACCTTGGCTTGGGATTGGTGGCAGCACTGGTCATGACAGTATTAAGCTTCCAAAACGTCCAAGAGAGCGGAATATATCTCTACGAGCTTCTCCTCATCTATATCGTACTGCATTTCACAACCTATCGCAGATTGGTGGCAATCGGAGAAGGCAAGGAACTGAACAAGATACTGGGAATGACTGCGCGCAACATCTTCGTTTTCGGCATCCTATCTGTAATAGTTATCATTGGCTCATCGTTATAATATAAATGTACGCACGTACATTATAATAAACGACTGATTTGTAAATTAAATTATGGAAGAAAGCTCATGAAACAACAAGTAAACCTGGAAATCATGCATTTTGTCGAAACGCAAATTCTCCCGAGATACACCGCCTTCGGAGAAAGCCACGGTCTGAGACATGTGACAAGAGTGATCCGAAACTCCCTGAACCTCGTACCCTCCACTGGCACCAGCATCGACATGGTATATGTCATCGCAGCCTATCACGATCTCGGCATGAGCGGACCGCGGGCCATCCACCACATCACCAGCGGAAAGATACTGCAGGCAGACGCTCGTCTGAAACGATGGTTCACCCCCGAGCAAATCAAAATCATGAAAGAAGCCGTGGAAGACCATCGCGCCTCCTCCAGCCGACAGCCGAGAAGCATCTACGGCAAGATCGTGGCAGAGGCCGACAGAGACATCGACGTGGACGAAATCTTCCTACGCGCCGTCGAGTATGGCAAGGAAAACTATCCCGACAAAAACAAGGAAGAACAATGGCAACGCTTCGCCCAGCACATGGAGGAAAAATATTCCAGAAACGGCTACATCAAACTTTGGATTCCCAACTCGCCCAACGAGAAGGCACTCAAACGGCTGCGCGACATTATCGACAACAAAGGAGAGCTGAGAAGATATTTCGAAAAAATATTCTCAGAAATTAGCTGAAAAGTTTGGCAGTCTCGAAAGAATGCATTATCTTTGCATCAGAAAAGAAATAAGGGTCGTGTCGGTTCGATTGGGATACTCATCAAATTACTTTTATGAAACCGAGAAGACTTCTCTTGCCAATGGCGGGCCACATAAAACTGCAACCTTACATTACTCTATTTAGGACAGCTAAGCTGCAAAGCCAGTGGATTACAAAGGCAGAGAGCTCTCAAACGTTACTGACAACGGAGTTTCATCACATCATCGAACGACCCTTTCCCCTTATAAGAAGAGGCAGATTCCCCACCATGCACCCGGGTAGCTAGCCTCTTCTTTCTTTTTTCCGACAGACGTTCCCACCAACCCTAACTCCGAATTTCTCTATGCCTTATAGAAAAAACTGTCTGACAGGGGCAGTATCTTGCCCTTACTATGGCAGAACAGTGCCCTTCCAAGGAAATTATTGATGCATCGCTGCGCAATAGAATCGCCTAAGGCGCCTTATGCAGAGAAAAAGGCACAAAATCGACCATTGAAAATGAGACACTTACAAAGAAAATGCATTTTTTAGAAAAAATAATCGCAAAAAGATTTGGTGGAATGGGGAAAAAGCTGTACCTTTGCAACCGCATTTGAGAACGATGCTTGTTGATTTGGTAAAACAAATCCAACTAGGAAGGTTGGGTGAGTGGCTGAAACCACCAGTTTGCTAAACTGACGTGCGGGTTTACCGTACCGGGGGTTCGAATCCCCCACCTTCCGCAAGCTACGTTCGAAATTGCAAGAAGGTCGATTCATCTAATGGTTAGGATACAAGATTCTCAATCTTGGCATAGGGGT
>CAVGLH010000055.1:0-13965 GCA_963630065.1 Bacteroides fragilis
TCAATGTATCGCCCGCCGGACCGCCGATAGTACCGCGGATGCCGGAAATAGACTTAATCAGTGTCATGATATAATATGATTAATTATTTTTCATCTCTTCGACAAGTGCTTACTTGCCTCTCTGGATATACATCTCATAGAGATAAGCATTCACATTGCCCGAGGCTGTGGTCGTACCGTAAGAGTGAGGCACAAGGAGCCGGATATGTGCCATGCGTTCCTGCTCTGTCTTGGGACGTCCCACCTTGATCCAAGTGAAAGGAATGAGCCAACCGCTGGGCACCGTGGAGCTATATCCAGAAGAGCTTACATTATACTTCTGAACCATCAAACTGCTGGATGTGTCAAAGACCCCCGTGAAGGTACCCGATGTATTGGTCACCGTCATCTTGTCTACGAGATATGAATATGTATAATCGCGATTGCTCAAAGTGAGGTTACTATTGCTGAGACGTGCCAAAGCAGAAATGTTGTGCTCGTCGAAGCGGATGAGCACCTCAGCAGTCTCTCCTTGGGCAATGTAGTCGCCGCATCCCTGGTCTATGACCTGCATATAGATACCATTGCTATTGAAAAGCACATACTCATTGTTGTTCTTGGAGGTATCCGTCAAGGTGACTCCACTCTTCCAGCGCTGCTGGAAAGTTTCCTCGGAGATTACCTTGATGTTCTCATTGCGCAAGAATGCGCTGATGGAATCAAGCTCCTTGTCACGCATATCAGCGTATGTCTCTGTATCACTGCATGCACCAAACGAGAGAATGGCAGCCAATGCCATGATGGAAAACAAAAATTTCTTCATTCTTTTCTTAAAATCTGATTTTGAGGACAAAGGTACAAAAAAGTAAAGACAACACCGAGAGGAATAGGGTGATTTTATTATAATTTATCACTTATTATCATCCTATTGCCCCCCGAAAGGTGTTTCTTTCTACTTAAGCAGCTTTTCGTAGGCCAAAATGGCCTTCAGCACCAATTGCTCTGCCTCGTCTATGGAACAATTCAGATTACCGCCAGAAGCATTGAGATGCCCACCGCCGTTGAAGAACTCTGCCGCCATCTTGTTGCAGGGGAAATCATCCACCGAGCGAAGGCTCAGCAAAATCTTGTTGGGCGTTTCCGTATCCTCGCGGATGGAAATGGAAAGTTTCATGCCCTTGATGCGCAGAGGTTCGTTGACCAGTCCTTCCAGATCTCCCTTAACAAAGGAAAAACGCTTCTGTTCTTCCTTGGTAATGGTAAAGTAAGAGGCATGGAGCTGCTCCACCACGTTCATCTTCTCGGCAATCACATAGGCCCTCAAACGAAGGGCAGAAACACTATAGTTGTTGAAAACATTGCGATAGATCTTGTCTTTGTTGATGCCCTTGGTGAGCAACTCGCAGATGATGAAGTATATCTCAGGCCGGGTGCTGGCGTAAACAAAGCCGCCGGTATCGGTCATCATTCCGCAGTACACACAAGTGGCCCATGCCTTGTCCATCGACTGAAATCCCCCTAATTGCCATATCAGACGGAACACCAGTTCGCTGGTACTACTGAGAGGAGGACGGGAGATCAGCAAGTCGGGCTTTATGGTGGGTGCCAGATGATGGTCGATGACCAGCACCTTTCCCTGGAATGAGACCAGGATACTCTCCATGGCTTCCACACGGCTAGTCGCAGCAAAATCCAAACAGCACATGAGGTCGGCCTCTTCGAAAGCCTTCTTCACCTCCTCGGGACGCTTGTCGTGGCGCAGGATGCGGTTGGCCCCCGGAAGCCAGGAGATAGCATCGGGAATCATGTCGGGCATGCAGACAGTAACCTCCTTGCCAAGCGACTCCAAATAGGATGCCCAGGCAAGGGAAGAGCCAACTGCGTCTCCGTCTGGCGATTTATGACCACAGATGACAATACGACGAGAAGCCGCTATCAACTCTCTGAGGGTAGCGACTTCTTGACTATTCAGTGTATTTATGTCCATTTATTATCAGAACAATTTGTTAGGATAAACACCCTCGTCGATGAGGTTCTGAATCTTGTCTACCACGCTTTGGCGGTCGGCAGCATATGTCACACCAAACCACTTGCTGGTGGTGTCGAGCACCTTCACCGTGGCCGTGCCCTCGTTGATGAGCTTGTTGACCATCAATGGGATGAAGAACTCGGCCTTCTTGTTCTCCATGTTCTTGGGGTCGCTCAAGAAATCCTTGAAGTAAGCCTCGCTGTGCTCGAAGTAATCGGGCGTGAAACCCCATACGTTCATAGAAACTGGCGTGTTGTCGCCCACGGCAACCCACTTGCCCTCCTCGTCCTTGTAAGACACTGCGCCGTCCACGCGCATGATTTCCGTGCGCTCCACGCAGGTGGTGAGGTTCTCGTTCTCGTCCTTCGAGCAGATGCCACGGGCCACAGTGCCGTTCTCGCTCAGCGTGTTGCCCACGCGGAAACCCACCATCGCATAAGTGTTCTTGCTGCCCTCGGGAAGCTCAGAAAGGAACTTGCCGATTACCATGAAGCAATCGCGGTTGTAGAAGTCATCGCAGTTGATGACGCAGAAAGGCTCCTTAATGATGTCCTTGGCCATCAGCACGGCATGGTTGGTGCCCCATGGCTTCTCGCGGCCTTCTGGCACGCTGAATCCCTCTGGGAGTGCGTCCAGCGACTGGAAGCAAAGCTCGGCGGGGATGTGGCCCTCATATTTGGAGAGTATCTTCTCACGGAACTGGTCCTCGAAGTCCTTGCGGATGACGAAAACAATCTTACCAAAGCCGGCCTGGATGGCATCGTAGATGCTATAGTCCATGATGGTCTCGCCATTAGGGCCCAGACCATCGAGCTGTTTCAAACCACCGTAGCGGCTGCCCATGCCGGCAGCCAAAAGCAATAATGTAGGTTTCATTTGATTATTTTTTATGTTATATAGTTGATAATGTTACTAACTCTGTTGCAAAAGTAACAAAAAAAATGGAGCTAGCCACAAGTTTTCCCACTTTTTTTTGATTTATGTCAACATTTCCCGTACGTAATGCACGGCGGTGCATATAATCAGAAGGGATAGCCCACGGCCAGATGTAAACTTTGGGCATTCTTGAAACTTGTGATGTTGTAAAATCCACCCTTGCCCGTGTCGTAAGGTACATGCAAGCCTATGCCCCAATCTACTCTGACCACAAACATGCCCATGTCGTAGCGGAGACCGATACCAGTGCCCACGGCCAACTGCTTTAGGAAATTCAGATCCTCAAACTTACCCATCGGACTGTAATCCTCGTCATGCAACGTCCACACGTTGCCCGCATCCAAGAAAACGGCTCCATGAAGGTCGCCCCATAGCTTATGACGATATTCCAGGTTCATTAGATACTTGATGTCGCCCGTCTGGTCTATGTAGGAATATTTGCTGTTGACGGGAACAAACTTGCCGGGGCCGATACTTCTCACATTGAAAGCTCTCACGCTGTTGGCTCCACCTATATAAAACTGCTCGTAATAGGGGGCGGTGCTGGAATTGCCGTAACTCCAAATGATGCCGGCGTTTACGTGTCCCACAAGTGTACCTTCGTCGCTAAGGTGCCAGTATTTCACGAAATCGGTCTCCACCTTCAGAAACTGGGCGAAAGGATTCTTGAACAGCTTCTTGTTCTTCTCGTTCCATTTCATGCCCGAGGCCATGTAGGCCAGGGACAGGAGATTGGCCGACTCGCTGACCGTGGTAGACCAAGTGATAGGATTACGATAGGTCATCGGACTGCGATAGGTATATGTATAGCTCATCTTGGGCACAAACTGGTTGCGCATGGAAATTTGAAGATAAGGATGAAGTAATAATATGCTGTCCATCGCTTCTGTCTTGCTGTTCATAAACTCATACGTAAGAACCAACGGACTGAATGAATGCTGATGCTGGTAAGAGGTGGCCCAATCGTATGTCAACTCTCCCGACGCCACATGGCGACGGAAATAGCCGGCACGATTCAACACGTTCATCGAAGCCTTGACGGTGGTGGTTGGCACCCCGTAGTAGCGACGAGGCAAATGGCCGGCTCTGTATCTCCGCTCGTTCTGCGCCATCGTGCGGAACATGTTCCAGGGCGTGATGATTCGGGGTAAAGCTACCGATACGTCGGCACCATACTCATACGAATTGATGCGTGTAGGGCTGCTTCCACCGCGATTGACCGTTTGCCACTCATGCGAGCCGTGAAAGTTGATATCCAGTTTCTCACCACCACGGAAAGCATTGCGCTTGGTAAGACCTAGAACAAGCTCAGGCCCCACTCTGCCCGTGGTCTTGCCGCGGGCGTTGGCCTCTACATAGAAATCATAAGGTTTGTCAAACACCAGGTCGATGTTCGCATCCAGCGTGTCGCGCCACGCAACATTGCCCAGACTATCAAGCACTTGTTTGGAACGCGGTACAAACTGTATGTTCGTATAGCTGAACAATCCCATCTGCTGAAGCCCATTCTTGGCGTTCTCCTCATTGCTCACCTGATAGAGGGAACGAGGGCGAAGGCGAAGGCTCTGCAAAACAAGACCTGCGCGGATGGGCATTTTCCTGCCGTTATAGTAGAAACTGAGGTGGCTGCGCACGAAGGAATCCGTCAGTTCTTCCATAAACTGCTTGCGGAAATTGATTCTTACAGCTCCGATGTACCACTGCCGTGCAGCCCTCTCGTCCACACTGTCGGCCATCATCAGTTTCAGCTGCGCTTTTCCCGGCGCATTCACTGTATCTGCCAGATAGGAGGCATACGTGTTCTGATAGAAATAATATCCCTGGTTGCGGAACAATCGGGTGATGCGCTGGCGCTCCGACTCCAAATTGGACACGTTGAAAGGACTGCCTTTTCTTATCAGAGCCTGCGGCATGGTGGAATCAATCAGCATCTTGCCTACCGCAGGAAAGTTGAGGTAACTCATGGAGTCGATTGTCCACAAATGGCCAAAGTTCACATGGTAAGCCACCTTGGCCTCCTTGGGATTCTGTTGGGTCAACACGTCATAAGTCACCTTGCCATTAAAATAACCATATTTTGCCAGTTGGTTTTCCGCCACTTGGGCACGCAACTGTGGATTGACATTTGCCATGAGCTTGGGCTTGGAACCAAATGCCTTCGTAAGCCACTTCCCTATCCCGCCTTCCGACTGTGAAAACGCATTCCACACCCATAGGCGAACGGGGAAGGGAGTGCGGTAGTAGCTGCTTCCAAACAAAGCTCCATTAGGAGCCGAGGCCAATGCTGACTCCATTTCCGCCTTGGCCGAGTCGGCATAGCTTCCCTCTTTATAGTTGTTATAGTCTATGGGCTTCAACCCCGTAAACAGCTGCTCGCCGTCTTTCAAGGCACTGGTAGAGGAACAACCCGTCAGGAGGTGTCCTCCCAGCATCAGCCATGCCACCACATATATAATAAGGTGTAAATGATTCTTGCCTCTCATATCCTTCTTTCTAATTGTTGATGTTCTTTCTGTTCACGGAGTCAGTCTTCAGCAGATTGGCTTTTCCCGTCACAGAGTCATTCTTTTGCACGGTTGCCGCAGGAATCTGCTGCGTGTCTGTCTTCCATTTGAATATGTCGGTAAAGTGCTGCAACTTCTTCTGCCATTTGAAGCCCACGCCATATTCGCCAATCAAACCTTCCAGCCAGTCATAGGTGTTATTGCTGTAGAAAGCCTTGATATATTGGCTTGCACCGTCGTTGAGTCGATATTGCAGTTCCACATTGTTGAAGAACATATCGTTGTTCTGGGTGGCATTCTCGATTTCCGCTCCTGTAGACACCCTTCCGCCCACACTGAAGCTGAGACGATTGTTGAAGAATCGCTTGGCAAACTTGAAGTTGTAGTCCGTGTGCAAGGCACCCGCAGCATTGGTGGAGTTATCCACCGTCATTCCCACGTCCAGCCCCATCGAGCGCATGGCCGTACCGGCGATGTTGTTGATTTCCGAATTGAGGAAAGAGGTCAACGCACTGTTCATCGAGAACGAACTGGTATTGCCATTCGACAGATACATGCCCGAGGCCAGCATCGTGATGGCAATCTTGCCCTGCTCCTCCACGCTCATCGTATTCAACTCATCCTGCAAAGTGGCATCGTTTGGGGCAGAAACTATAAACTGTATGCCTGGCTTGTCCAACGTCTGCGTCAGTTTCACACCACAAACGAAGTCTACCGAGCGCCCGGTGCCCTCGCCCTCATTGACGGTTGCCTTGACGTTTTCAGTAGCCGTAATGTTAAGGGTTGGACTGAACGGATTGCCCGTAAACTCTATGTAACTTCCATCTTGGATGTCAAACGTCTTCAGTGGGATGATGGGGAGCGAATACTTCATCTCTCCATCGCTCAAGGTATACTTGCCCGTGAGTCCGATGCCGTCGACGGAATTGTAGCTCATAGACAAGTCGCCTCCTCCCAGCAAGTCGATGTAGTTGGTCTTCTCCGCATTCAAGGCACAAAGGATGTGGGCGGCTTCGTCGATTGACAGATTCAGACGCATATTGAAGCCCTCCAGCGCAGGCCGTTCCACGACAACGGGATTTCCGCTCTTGAAATCGGTGAATTTTACCAGTTCGTCCAACTGATTGTCTGTAGTCAACTCCGATTCTTTCAGTAGGTATACCATGTCCGTCTTGCCCAGCACATCCAATTTTCCTTGCATGTTCAGGTTGTTCAACGGCCCGCGCATCACGCCGAAGAAGTTGACGTATGCCTTTCCGTATGCTTCCGAGCGAGCATTCTCCTTGGCATCTATGAGCAGGAAATTTTGCGCTCTCATCCTGATGTCAAGTGCCATTTGCCCGACATTGGTAAAGTCGAGACTTCCCTGGATGTTGAGCGGACTCTCATTGTTGGCATACATCATGAAATTCTCAAAGAGCAACTTGCTGCCCACGATTCTCACAGGGTCGTCGGCGAATCGCATGGTGACTCCATAAGGCACACTCACCAGATAAGCAGAATCGAGATAAACCTCTCCCTCCACATCCAGTTTGCTGAGAGCTCCCTTCAAAGCTAGCGTTCCCTCACCATAGCCTTTCAAGCCGATGATTTGGTCGGGCACAAAACCATTAACGAAATGGAGCGGCAACTTATCCATGACCATCTTGGCATCCAAATGTCCGTCGCCCTCCGACTTATAGGTACCCTTCACCGTGGCCACCTCCTCACCCTCATAGTTGAGGATGCCGTCCACATAGTGACTTCCGTCACTCTTAGGCATATAGACAAACTCAGAGCCTACATTGCCCATCGCACAATTTTCATAGACGAGATTGTCCACCTTCAAGTTGGACGATACCGATAGCTCGTCAGTCGTCTGTATCACGTGAAAGTCACCATTCATTATACCTTGCACATCTGGCATGTATGGAATGACACTCAGCACTTTGTCAAGGTTGAAGTTGCTCATGCTGACGGTAAGGTCTTGCAGTGCCTCCTCGTTCTCGTCGTTACTGTATACACGCACGCCCATGCCACCAGCCGCCGTGAGCACGAGATTGGCGGAAATCCTATTGTCGTTGCCTAACGTCAGATAGTTGTCTTCGTTGGCAGTAAACTGCTTATATCCCAGGACAGGATGTGTGTCTATCAGCGAGAACTTCACGCCGTCGTCCATCAATAAGGCAGACAATCCCACATCCACTCCCAGCTTCTTGTTGGCATCGAAGATGCGGGCGTCGACGTTGGAGCCACGCTCCTGCAACTCGCCGTTCACCAAAGCCTTGAAAACATACTGGGGATTTTTCTTGTTGTTTTCCACACGAGCGGAATATTTGACGGTATCCCCCTCTGTACGTACGACCGCCCGTATGGTGTCGAGCTGCACCCCGCTCGCCACCAGCGAGTCGATGTTCAGATAGCCATTGAGTCCGGTAACAGGGGAAACCGCCAGATTCATGTCTACTGACTTGAACTGGTAACCACAATAATTGATAAACCGAGAGATAAAATTATCCTTTCCCGTGGTCAGACAAATATGTCCCGAAGGATATTGATTCCGAATCTTCACCTGGTCGATGCGGCGGTCCTTCAGCTGCCTTAACAGCTCTTTTTGCAACACCTCAGCACGGGCCAACAGTTGTTTATATCCGCCATGCGTGTCCATATTGAGTCGGAAATCGCCACAGGCAGCCACGGCATGAGTCGAATCGCTGCGGGTAAACAAGTCAATATCCACACCGACGGGGCGATAAATCTTTTCTTTTGTCTGTACCGTAATGTCGCTCAACGAAGCAAAGACCTTGTGACTGTCCTTGAGATCGGAGGCGAAGTCGGCATGTCCGCAAAGTGCTGCATTCATAGGTGTCTTGGTTGCGCCCAAGAGATAGAAGTCGATGTTTTTCACATCGGCGGTAACCGTGGCCTGAAGTTTCTTCATGCTAGCCAAGGCATCAACTTCCACCACACCGTTCAGCAGTTGGTTCTTGCTGTCTACGTCGGCCCGGATTCTTCCATTGGCCACATGAGCATTGGCAGAGATTCCTTTCAGTTTGTACCTGCCATAATGCACGTTTTCAACTCTGGCCTTTGCATCGAGCCGCGTCTTCGGTGAAAGAATGTCCGTGCCTACGCCTTCAGCCTCCAAGAATCCTGTAAAAACATAAAGGTCTTGTTTGGGCAAGAAATGTTTCGCTTGGATATTCTGAGCCTGAGCATGAGCCTGATAGGCCAAACTTTCCATGTCGAAACTTCCGTCGCGTTTGGTCTTGGCTTTCACCTGAGCCTTTAGGCGTAAGTTTCCACTTCCTTCCGACACAGACAAGTTGGTGGCATATTTCGTGCCGTCAGCTTTCATGTTTCCTTGTATAGCGATGCCACTGGGAATGCGCACCTCAGTCTGTAGCGATGGATCCAGCATGGCTGTCACAAAGTCAAGACGATAGGCACGAGCCTTGAACCCCACGTTTGCTTTCATGCGAGTCAAGTCTGTGAAGTTGGCAAGATTGCCGTCGGCGGTGAGTTGAAAGGCTGTAGGCAATGCCACTTTCACACCAGAGAAAGAGACTTGCTGCATATTGCCCTTGAGCGTACCTTCGATGCTCATGGGATAATAGGGCCATTTACGGCATACGGCCTTGGGCAGGGCATCGCCGACAAAAAGGAATAAGTCGGATCGTCCCAAGCCGCCCTTTACCCGGGCCATCAACTTGCCGGGTTTCTTATCGTCGAAGGCATTGAGATCCATATCCAGTGTAGCTTGCAGATTGCTCTCTGGCGTGCGGATGTAAATGTCCGGCAGCCGTAACTTGAGGGAATCCATGGCAAAGCGTCCCGCAAGACGGTCCACCTTCAGTCCGCTCTTCTCCCTCAGTCTCGCCTCCTTTATCTTGACATCAATCTTGGAGTCGCAATAATAGAAAGAATCCGCTTTCAGGGCCATGTCGGAGAAAGCGAGATGATTGAAATCCAGGCCTTGCACAGGACGCTCGTAGTTTTGGTCATAGTGCAACTTGCCGTTTTTCCAATCAAGTTTGCCAACTTGATAAAGTCCTTTATATAAATCGAGATAGGTGGAGCTGGCCACGGCATCACCCAAATAGGCATTCACCTGGAGTGTGTCTCCAGGCAAGTGTAGCGTAAAGTCGGTGTTCTTTAGTCTTAGTTTCTGTATGTAGATTTTCCAAAAATTGGTGCTGGGTGTAGTGTCAGGAGGAACCGTGTCGCTCAGTTCCAACGACAGCCTGGCATCGGTCAACAGGGCCTTGTCGATGTCCACCCGTTCCTTTCCCAAGTCTATGCCATGCGCGGCCAACTGCATTCCACCCAACTCTCCCTTGATGCGAACGTCGGGTATGAAGTTGGTGGTGTTCACCTTCATGCGAGAGAATTTGAGCTCGTCCACCATCACTTGGCTTTTCAACAGAGGCAACAACCGTACGTCGACAACCAACTTCCCTATGTCGGCCACCGTATCCTTCTTGTTTCTTAAAGTAAGATTGGGCGAGTTTTTCAGCGAATCAACAGGTTGAAGCACCTTCACTCCTTCCACTCCCAGTTTGAGAGGGAAGACTAGCTCCACATGGCTTACAGAAATATCCATGCCCGTAGATTCGGAAGCATACGAAGCCACTTGCCTTACCGCCCAGTTTTGTACGGGAGGAAGATATAGCAAAATGGCCAACAAGAAGATGAGCAAGAACGGGGCAGAAACTGTTCCAACCGCCCATTTTACGGGCTTCTTCATAAGCATGGATTTTAAAGAGTTAGTCAATGGGGGCTATGGCTCTCCAAAGGTTGTCGTCGGGCAATGGCGACTCTACCTGTATCTGTTCCTTGGAAACGGGATGCACAAACTCAACCCTGCGAGACAAAAGCGAAATGCTGCCGTCGGGGTTGCTGCGCTGGGCCCCATATTTCAAGTCGCCCTTGATGGGACATCCCATCTTCGCCAACTGGCATCTTATCTGGTGGTGCCTGCCCGTCATGAGGTTCACTTCCAGCAACGAATAATGGTCGGTATGGCCAATCATCTTATACTTGAGCACAGCTTTCTTCGAATTTTTCACCTCATGGTCGTAAGCATAACTCTTGTTTTGCTTCTCGTTTCTCACGATCCAATGAGTCAAGGTGGCCTCTTGAACCCCAGGCGTGTCCTTTACGATAGCCCAATAAGTTTTGTGGACATCACCATTGCGAAACATTGTATTCAGCCGGCTTAGAGCCTTGGAAGTCTTTGCAAAAACCACTAATCCCGAAACGGGGCGGTCGAGGCGATGCACCACACCGAGAAAAACATTTCCCGGCTTCTGATATTTGTCCTTGATATACCGTTTCACAGTCTCCGAGAGAGGCTCATCGCCGGTCTTGTCGCCCTGCACGATTTCGCCGCTCCTCTTGGAGACTATGATGATATGGTTGTCTTCGTAAACTACCTGCATTATTTCTATGAATAACAAATGCCGCAGATTACATGTTCATACCGCCGTCAATCTGGATGACCTGGCCGCTCACATAGCTAGACATGTCGGAAGCGAGGAATAGACAAACATTGGCGATATCCTCTGTCTGTCCGCCGCGGCGCAAAGGAATCTTCTTCATCCAGTCCTTGCGGATTTCCTCAGACAGCTGGGCCGTCATTGCAGTCTCGATGAAACCAGGGGCAACGGCATTGGCGCGCACACCCTTGGGGCCCAACTCCTGTGCGATGCTCTTGGCCAAGGCAATCATGCCAGCCTTTGAAGCAGCGTAGTTGCACTGACCTGCGTTGCCGTGAACACCAACTACAGAAGCCATGTTGATGATGGAGCCGCTACGCTGACGAAGCATGATAGGCGAGCAAGCATGGATGAAATTGAAGGCCGACTTCAAGTTGACATTCAACACGGCATCCCACTGAGCCTCGCTCATGCGGAGCATCAAGCCATCCTTGGTGATACCAGCGTTGTTAACCAAAATATCGATAGAGCCAAAGTCTGCGTGAATCTGCTTCACGGTCTTCTCTGTCTCCTCGAAATCTGCGGCATTGCCTGCGTATGCACGGCATGTTACGCCAAGAGCCTCAATCTCCTTGCGGGTAGCCTCCAAGCCGGCAGCCATGTCATCATTGAGAACAAGGTCTGTGAAGGCAATATTAGCACCCTCGGAAGCAAACTTCATTGCGACAGCCTTACCGATGCCGCGTGCAGCACCTGTAATAAGGGCTGTCTTACCACTTAATAATCCCATTTCTTTTCTATTTAATTATTTAGTTAATTTCAAATCAAAGTTTCAAGCCTGTCTTGCCCAGCGCTCCATAAACAACCTTGGCAACAAGCGGACGGCTTGCCTCCACATTCATTCCGTGTCCCAGACGTCCATAAATGAAAGGCACCTCAAGACCCTTGATACAATAATGCGTGATATCGGCCACAAGGTCGATGTTGTCAATGTCGAATTCTCCATCCTCCTTTCCTTCGGCATAAACTCTCCGGAAGATTTCTATCTCGTCCTCGTCAAAGTTCTTGCGTGCTTTTTCCACCATCCAGATGTTGCGGAAGAACTCAGCCCGCAAGTTTCCATTGCGAACCACAGTCTCCTTAATCATGCTAAGATGGGTGTAGATGAGTTCGATGATTTTGTCTTGTGGTCGCATCTTACAGTTGGCCACTTCGTCCAACTTGTCGGAAAGACGTTCCAACTCTGACTCTATTACAGCATAATATACATCCTCCTTCCTGCTGAAATAGGTATAAAGCGTCCTGCGGCCCTTTCCAGAAGCCACTGCTATATCATTCATTGTTGTATTGGCAATCCCGTTCTTGGCAAAAAGTTGCCGAGCGACATCTACCAGTTTCTGTCTTGTTTTGGATACCGACATACCTGCGTTCCTCCAGTTTATTAATTGCACATCAAATAATTCGTGTGCAAAATTAGTCATTTCACACGAAATCAGCAAATTTTTAGTGTTAAATTAACAAATTACAGAGCAGACCCAGGATTTCATCAAATACAACAACCTTCCGGTGCTGCCAGAGGTTGTCAACTCGTGGTATGACAAAAAAGCCCACTTTAGATTTAGTATACTTTGCGCAGATTCTTGCTGATGGCAGAGCTGACAAACACCGTCTGGTTGGCTATAGACTCATCCTTGATTCGGATTTGGGTCAGCTCATTGGGTCTGATAAAGGTGTAATACTCGAAGAGGCAAGCCAGCAGGATTTTTTTGTTGTATTCACTGAGATAGGTCTTCAGCTTCTTCAACGCTCCCTCCATCAGCAGATGAATCCAGACATCTCACGCAAACTCAAAAAATCAATTTCTTTTGCAGTCATTTTTTTTCATTGTCCGTTTTACCAGCCAATGATATTCAACCATGTTCGTCCCTGTACCGTCCCTCCTTAAAACGTTAAATCGGATAAGATGTTGTAAATCAACTTCTTACCCGATATTAGTTGCGGCGGCAGGACTCGAACGTGCGACCTCCAGGTTATGAGCCTGGCGAGCTACCAACTGCTCCACACCGCGATATAACAAAACCATTTCTGATTTGCGAATGCAAAGGTAATGCTTTTTATTTTAACCACCAAATTTTTCATACAAAAATTTCGTATTTTAACTAAAAACAGACGGGATTTAACATTTCAAAACTAAAAATGTAGCACATTTACTTACAATATGACATAAAAAGAAAAAAGCCCTATTATTCACAGAGGAATAACAGAGCCTATAAAAAACCAATTACTTTTTCAAAAGCTTCATGACTTTCTCAAAATAGCGTTGAGTTCTTCTAACATTGTAATGATTACCACCATTCCAAGTTCTGATAGCTCGTTCTATACTATTAAGAGGATTGTAGACAGACTGAATCAAAAGGAACATCTCCTTCGATTTTGCAACACTATACCTATCCGCGAGCGTAAAGCGTTTCTTACTTTTCTTACGCTTCAAGATGTTATTGCATTCTGCCACAAGAATAGGAGTAATCTGCATCACCCCAACAGAGGTACCACTCTTAGCCTGAGGGTTACCCTCACTCTCTACCTGAATTATCGCCTCCATCACTGGATTCCAATCAAATTCAACAGTAGAGGAACCATTTTCTGAATTTGCAGCCGACGCTGCATTCACATTTACAGTCAGCATCAACATGCCAACCAACATCATTGCTATTCTCTTCATATTAATTGTTTTATGGAACCTGAAAAGCTGAACTACAACATCAGTGATTTCGCGGCAGCAACTTGTGAGAAAAAGAAAGGCTGCTCACCTCAGTCCCGTTAGATACCTTAACGGATAGCTTCAATTTCAGAAAGTAAAAATAGGCTATCCTTATTCTTATCGTTTGCAAAGATACAAAAAATAATCGAGATATGCAAGTAATCAGCTGATAATCAGCTATATTTTGGCTATTTAAACACTTGATAACAATAATAATTGATACAAGTCAAGAGAAACAAAGCAAAAAAGCCTCAGAAATCTTTCGAAATCTGAGGCTCTCTTTAAAAGGAGGCGGCTACCTACTCTCCCGCATTGCATTGCAGTACCATCGGCGCAAGT
>CAVGLH010000056.1:0-13345 GCA_963630065.1 Bacteroides fragilis
TTTTAAACTCATATCAATTAATGGTTATTGTTATAATATACTTAAGTTGTTAGTGCTCTGTTCTCAAGTTGTCCGTTTTCGAGTTCGATATTCGGACTGTCGAATGTTCAATTTGGGACAAACACAGCCGCAAAAGTAGCATTTTTTTGCGTGTTACGCAAATATTTCATTATAAAAATGCACAAAAGAGGGATGTTTGTGCGCAAAACGCTATTTTTGTGCAGATTTTCTAGTATGATAAAGGTCAGCATTCGATGTACATGCTGACCTTATATGCCTTATGAATATTAATTCACTCAAAGCTCTTGAGCCTTGCAATGTATTTGCCCAGGATATCGAACTCGATGTTCACCACCGTTCCCACAGCGATGTCGCAGAAGTTGGTGTTCTGGCGGGTGTAGGGGATGATGGCAACTGTAAAAGTATTGTCGGTAGGTTCGCAGACGGTGAGCGAAACGCCGTTCACGGTCACGCTGCCCTTGTCTACCGTGAAATAGCCCTTGCGGGCCATCTCCTTGTTGAGCTCGTATTCGAAGGTGAAGTAGGTGGAGCCATCGGCATCCTTCATGCCGACGCACTTGGCCGTCTCGTCTACGTGGCCCTGAACGATGTGACCGTCCAGGCGGCCGTTCATCATCATCGACCGTTCCACGTTCACCCTGTCGCCCACCTTGAGCTGCCCGAGGTTGCTTCGTTCCAGCGTCTCCTTCATGGCGGTGACGGTATAGGTGCCGTCCTTGATTTCCACCACGGTGAGGCACACGCCGTTGTGGGCCACGCTCTGGTCGATGCCCAGTTCGTCTACGAAAGAACACTTCAGGGTGAAGTCGATGTTCTCCTTGTCATGTTTGATGGCCACGACGGTGGCCATCTCTTCTACGATTCCACTAAACATAATATCTATCTTGTTTTAATGTTGTTATTCTTTTTACAATACCTTTCCGAGGAATTCCTTCAGACGTTCTGTTTTCGGATGGTCGAAGATTTCCTGCGGGGTGCCTTCCTCCGTGATTTTCCCGTCGCTGAAGAAGAGCACCCGGCTGGCCACCTCGCGGGCAAATCCCATCTCATGGGTCACCACCACCATCGTCATGCCCGCAGCCGCCACGTCCTTCATCAATCCCAATACCTCGCCTACCATCTCTGGGTCGAGGGCGGAGGTGGGCTCGTCGAAGAGGAGAACTTCCGGCGATATGGCCAAGGCTCTGGCGATGGCTATGCGCTGTTTCTGTCCGCCCGAAAGACTGTCTGGATAGCTGTCGGCCTTGTCTGCCAAGCCAATCCGCTTCAATAGCTCATCAGCCTTGGCGGAAGCTTCGGCCTTTGTCATTTTGCCCAATTCCATGGGTGCCAGCATGATGTTGCGCTTGACGGTCATGTTGGGGAAGAGATTGAACTGCTGGAACACCATGCCGATGCGCTGTCTCACCTTGTTGAGGTTCACTTTCTTCGAAGTGATGTCGATGCCGTCTACCAATACCTGGCCCTCGGAGGGTTGTTCCAGCAGGTTGATGGAACGCAGGAAGGTGCTCTTGCCGCATCCCGACGGGCCGATGATGGCGATGACCTCTCCCTTGCAAACGTTCATGTCGATGCCCGTGAGCACCTCCTTTTCGAAAAACCGCTTGTGGAGGTTTTTCACCTGTATGATAATTTCTTCATTCTTCATTTCATTCTTTTTTAGTTTATCGCTCTCCCTTTCTCAATCTTTTCTCCAGTCTGTCGACTCCCAGCGAGAGTGCCAGCACGATGGTCAGGTAGATGACGGCCACGATGCCGAGGGGCATCATTGCGTCGTAGGTGATGCTTCGGATGATGTCCGACCCCTTGGTCAGATCCACGAGTCCGATGTATCCGCTGATGGAAGTCTCCTTCAGGAGCGTGATCAGCTCATTGCCTATCGCTGGCAGTACGTTCTTGAACGCCTGTGGCAGGATGACGAGGCGCATCGTCTGGTTATACGACAGGCCGAGGCTTCTGCCAGCCTCCATCTGCCCCTTGTCTATCGACATGATGCCCGAACGGATTACCTCGGCGATGTAGGCGGCACTGTTGAGACCGAAGGCGATGATGGCCACCGCCAACTTGTCGACGGAGGCTGAGGCAAACACCACATAATATATAATGAGGAGTTGCACCATTGTAGGAGTGCCACGAACCACGGCAAGGTATACTTGGCAGATGGCGTTGAGTATGGAAAGGTTGCCATTGCGGTCGTGGGTGGCTCTGACGATGGCTATCAGCGTGCCGAGGGCCAGGGAGAGCAGGATGGCGAAGAAGGTGATGACGAGGGTGTTGCACAAGCCTTCGGTCAAGTACAGGTAGCGGTTGTCCACGACGAAGCAAGTCTTGAACTTGTCTATAATACCCTGTTCCTTGTTCACAGCCGTATCGCTTCCGTTGGTCATCACCACCTGGCTTACTTCCGTATACGTATCGGTGAAAAAGATATTTTTCTTGCGCTCTTCTGTTACGGTGATTCCTGCGATTCCCGCATCGACCTTTCCCGACTGCACTGAGGTGATGATGGCATCAAACTCCATGTCGATGAGCTCAACCTTTCTGCCCAGTTTGTCGCCGATGGCATGTGCGATATCCACGTCGATGCCCACTATCTTGCCCGCCTTGTAGTATTCGAAGGGTTCGAAAGCGGCGTTGGTGGCAAACTTGAGGGGCTGTTCGCCTGTATATTTTATATGGGCGGGGGATGAGTAGCCTACCGTCTGTTTGCTTATCATGTGGCGGTTGACGATGGAGTCGATGATGCCCTCGGCCTTCAGTTGCCCGATGGCTTTGTTGATAGCCCTTTGCAGGCTGACGTTTTTCTTGGCGATGCAGATGGACATGCTCGACTTGTCCAGTTCGTCGGGCAAAATCCTAAGCGATGGATTCACTCGCTGGAAAGCCTTGGCTGGAGCATCGTCGGTCACCACGCAGTCTATCTTGCCCTGTCGCAAGGCTTGGATGGCATCGGCTCCCTTGTTGTACCTCTCCACCTTGGTGTTGTCCCCCTTCTTTGCCATTTCCGAGACAAGCACGTCGCTTGTCGTACCGAGCTGTACGCCTATCACGGCTCCCTTCAAGTCGTTGATGGTCTTCACGACTTTTGGGTTGCTTTCGTCTTTGCTTCCACAAGATACCCATGCCAGGGAAACGAGGCACAGGCAACAAACAAAAATACACGTTTCTAAAAATTTCTTCATATATGTCTCTTTTGCTATTTTAGGGGGGAGGGGGTTTATAATCTGGCTTGTTGCCAATGCAAAAATAGGAAAAGTATTTGATATGTCCAAATTTTATGGCAAAAAAGCGGCTTTTTATTAAGAAAAGCGGCTTTTCTCATTAAAAAACGATTTTTCTCGATAAAAAGTATTAACTTTGCACTCTAAAGTGCAAAGATTCTTATGATAGACAAGCCGACCATAGCCCGGATTATGGACTCCACCAAGATAGAAGAGGTGGTGTCTGAGTTCGTCACGCTCAAGAAGCGTGGTGTCAACTACATCGGTCTGTGCCCTTTCCACAACGATTCCCATCCGTCTTTCTCCGTTTCCCCGACAAGGGGCATCTGCCATTGTTTTACCTGTGGCAAGGGCGGTAATGCCATCAACTTCCTGATGGAGCTGGAGCAGATGACTTATCCCGATGCCCTGCGCTGGCTCGCCAAGAAATATCACATAGAGATCAAGGAGCGTGAGTTGACCAACGAGGAGAAGCAGCGGGAGAATGAGCGTGAGTCGATGTACATCGTCAACGAGTGGGCTGCGAAATATTTCCAGGACATTCTTCACAACGACGTGGACGGAAGGGCCATCGGCATGCAGTATTTCCGCAGCCGTGGCTTTCGCGATGACATCATCAGGAAATTCCAGTTGGGTTTCGCTCTTCCCCAGCGCACGGCGTTCTATGACGAGGCGGTGAAGAAGGGGTATAATCCGAAATACTTGGTGGATACGGGTTTGTGTTTCAAGGTAGACAAGGAAGAGGCAGGCAACAAGACCGGGCAGGACAAGTATCTCGACCGCTTCTCAGGGCGCGCCATCTTCCCATGGTTCAGCGTGAGCGGCAAGGTTGTGGCTTTTGGCGGACGCGTGCTCGACAGTCGTACCAAGGGTGTGAACCAGAAATATGTCAATTCGCCCGACAGCGAGATTTATCATAAGGAGCGCGAACTATACGGCCTCTTTCAAGCCAAGAAGGCAATCGCCAAGGAAGACTGTGTGTTCATGGTGGAGGGATATACCGATGTCATCTCCATGCACCAGTGTGGCATCGAGAACGTCGTGGCCAACTCGGGAACGGCTCTCAGCGTACATCAAATCCGACTGCTTCATCGCTTCACCAACAACATCGTGCTCTTGTACGACGGCGATGCGGCCGGTGTGCACGCCGCCCTCAGGGGTACGGACATGCTGCTGGAGGAGGAGATGAACGTGAAGGTGCTCTTCTTGCCCGATGGCAACGACCCGGACAGTTTCGCCAGAAGTCATACCGCAGAGGATTTCAAAAAATATATAGAAGCCAATCAGACCGACTTCATACAGTTCAAGACCGACGTGATGCTTCGTGGCGTTACCGACCCCGTGAAGCGGAGCCAGGCCATCAACTCGATAGTGGAGAGCATCTCCAAGATCAAGAACCAGATAACCCGTGCCTCCTATATCACCGACTGCGCCCACCGACTGGGCGTGAACGAAGCCATCATCGTGAATGCGCTCAACAACTTTGTGCGCAATGGCATGAGCGAGCAGGTGAAGGCGGAGCGACGAGCCGCCGGCATCAGCGACCCTCGTGTGGCACCAGCCCAGCAACCGATGGCAACAATGAGGGGAGTCACTCCATTGGACAAGCTTCTGGAGGTGGAGAACCTCCTGGTGCAGCTCATCATCCATCATGGCGACAAACTCATCACTGTGAAGGACGTGGAGGGCAACGACGTGGAGGTGACCGTGGCGCAATACATCAGCATCGACCTGGGGGGTGATGGCTTTAAGTTTCACAATGCCCTCTACAACCAGATTATGCAAGAGGCCGTGGACCATGCCGAGGACGAGAACTTTGTGGCCGAGACCTATTTCGCCAACCATCCCAACCCGGAGATCAGTCGCATCGCCGGATTGCCCACGGGCGAGCAGGAGGTTACCACGGCCAGTCTGCAGCTGAAGCTGAGCCCCGAGAAACTGAGGCAGTTTGTGCAGAAAGACCTTCTGAGCTTCCGCACCCACTACATCGTGCAGCGTCTCATCGAGGTGCAGCAGGAGTTTGCCCAGAATCCCACCAACCGCGAACTGCTGGAGGAGTTTGCCCGTCTCAAAAAGATGAATGCGCTCCTGGCCAACCAGTCGAACACGGTGTTCAACTAAAAAATGTAAGGGTATGATTTATTTCCACTGGATATATCTGTTGCTTTATGCCGCGATAACTATTCCGGCTATCATCACCGTCTTGATGGACAACCGTCAGCCGGCCAAGACAGTGGCATGGATATTGGTGTTCTTCTTCATACCGTTCATAGGCATTGTCTTCTATATTTTCTTTGGACAAAACACTCGCAAGGAGCGACTTATCAGCGACCGAAGCATGGACCAACTCACCAAGCGCTCCATGTTGGAGTTTGCCGAGCAAGAGAACCTTCACCTGCCCACCAGCAACAAGCCTTTGATGAATCTCTTTGCCAACCAAAACTGGGCACTCCCTTTTAAGGACAACCAGGTGGACATCTTTACCGACGGCTATCAGTTTTTCCTCACCTTATTATATAATATAGGTCAGGCCAAGGACCATATCCATCTCGATACCTATATCATCGAAGACGACCCCTTGGGCAATCTGGTAGCCGATGCCTTGATCGACAAGGCTGAGCAAGGCGTGGAGGTGAGGCTCATCTACGACGACGTGGGATGCTGGAGGGTGAAAGATGCCTTCTTCGAGCGGATGCGCGACGCAGGCATCGACGTGCATGCCTTCATGCCCGTGCGCTTCCCGGCCTTCACGAGCAAGGTGAACTATCGCAACCACCGCAAGCTTTGCGTGATAGACGGCAAGGTGGGCTTTATCGGTGGCATGAATATTGCCCTGCGCTATGTGAAAGGCAACGGCAAGCAGGGGTGGCGCGACACTCATCTTCGCATCGAGGGCGGCGGCGTGTATGCCATCCAGCGTGCTTTCCTGGTAGACTGGTATTTCGTGGACCGCACCTTGGTGACCAACCGCAAGTATTATCCCCCCGTGCCTGGTGGTATCAGCAACGACTGCTTGGTGCAAGTGGTGACGAGCAGTCCCATCAGTCCGTGGCCGGACATCATGCAGGGCTACGTTCGCATCCTGCTCCAGGCCCAGCGGTATGTGTATATGGAGACTCCCTATTTCTTGCCCACAGAACCCGTGCTCTTTGCCATGCGTACGGCTGCGTTGTCGGGAGTGGATGTGAGATTGATGGTGCCCCGCCATGCGGATGCCAAGCTGGTGGAGTGGGCCTCCCGCTCTTATCTGATGGAGGCTATAGAGGCAGGGGTGAAGGTGTTTCTCTACAGGAGTGCTTTCAATCACAGCAAGCTCCTGGTGAGCGACGACAATCTCTGCACCGTGGGCAGCACCAATATCGACTTCCGCAGTTTCGAGAACAATTTCGAGGCCAATGCCTTCTTCTTCGATGAGGAAATGGCCCTTCGCATCAAGCATGTATATCTGGAGGACGAGGCGCAGAGCATCCTTGTAGACGATGTGAGTTATTTCGTGAAACGCCCCTTCCTGCAGCGATTGTTCGAGAGCATCGTGAGATTGCTGTCGCCGCTGCTGTAGAAAAAATCCCTTGTCCAACAGATGTTTTGGACAAGGGATTTTTGGATAGACATTATCTGAATATAGAGAAGTTGACGCTGCCGTAGCTCCTGTGCTCTACGAAGCGGGGATGGTCGGAAAAGTCGTAATTCTTGCCATGCTCAAACACGAAGATGCCGTCCTCGTTCAAAAGGTCGCCATTCAGCACGAGGTCTGGAATCTCCGGCAGCTCCTTGAGGGCGTAGGGCGGGTCGGCAAAAATGAAGTCGAATTTCTGCTTGCATGTCTTCAAAAAGCGGAACACGTCGCCACGTATCAGAATGTCTTTCTCCTCGCCCAGCTTCTTGAAGCATTGGCGGATGAAGTTGGCATGGTCGCGGTCGGCCTCCACGCTTACTACCCGGCTGCAGCCACGAGAAACTAGTTCTAGAGAGATGCTGCCCGTGCCTGCGAAGAGGTCGAGGGCCGAGGCATCCTCGAAGTCGACGTATCCCTGCAACACGTTGAAGATGTTCTCTTTGGCAAAATCTGTGGTGGGGCGCGCCTTGAATGTGCGGGGAATGTCGAAATGGCGGCCCTTGTATTGTCCTGTAATGATTCTCATTTTTTTAATGTTAAATGTTAAGCGTTCTTTCCTCTTCACTTACGCAAGTATAGTGCGAGCAAGTCGAAGGTCATACCCTTGATCTCTGTGATGGGGGCGCGATTGAACTCGGCACTTGGATTCAGCAAGAAGGTCTTCTTGATGTATAGTTTGGTGTTGTATACGAACCAGTCCTTGTCGGGAATGTCGCCCGCTACGTGCAGCTCATCCAACACTTGGTTTAGCCCCAGTTGCTTCCAAACGAAGAGGATAAAGTAGAGGGCATCCTTGGCATGGGAGACATCGAATGAGTTGAAGAACTTGATGCGATTCTTCTCGAAGCTCAGAATATCGAGTTTTTTGTCGTGGAAGTAGGCGTAGAGCTTGCGGTGGATGCCTGTAAAACTGCGCTGGTGCAGATAGTTCCACATGGGTTGCATGACGGGGGTGAAACGCACGTCCTCGAAATTGTCCTCCACCACCATCTTTAAGTCTTTGTTGATGGGGAACACCGCCACCATGTTCAGGGCGGGCTGCACACGATGGAGGATGGTGTCGCCGTGGTGGCCGGTGAAGGCGTGCTGATAGAGCGTCTGCATGTCTTCCTCGTGAAATTCCTCAATGGGCACGGGCAGGATGGGGGAGTCGATGAATACGCGCGCCTTTTGATGGCCACGCTGCAGGAGTGGACTCTCCTTGAAGGCCTGGCGTAGGTTGGCTGCCATCGACACACCGCTCTTTACCGTATAGGGCTCGTATACGAACTGGTGCTCAGCCTCGTGGTCTATCATCGAGAAACTGAGTGTGTTGCGGCTCACGCGGATGGTGAGGCGGGATAGCTGTATGTTGTTGTCTTTTTTCTGCATGTTCTGTCGGCTTTTGTCGTGTTTTAGTTACCTGCAGTGATGTCTCCTATCTTGATACCGGGATAGTTCCCGGCGTAATTGGCTTGGGCAGTAGCCTGCTCGATGGCCTCCTCGTCCAGTCCGTCGAGATATTCGGCATAGGTAGCTCCGCATTCCATGAGCGGTATCTGTTTGCCGCTCTTGCCCACGATGGTGGTGGCGGCGAGCGAGAATTTCTTGCCTCCTGAATAGGGAATGTACTGGTCTTCAGCCTTGAGATACTTGCCCTTGACGAGTGTGGCGAAGTCTCCAGTGTACACACCGTGCTGGTTTTTGTATTTCTCCTCAGCTTGCTGGATGACGGCCAGTCTTGCCCTCACCTCGGCAGCTCGGCTCTCCGCTTGTTTTTGGAAGATGAGAGGCTGACTCACGCTGAGGATGCAGAGCGTCATCATCACGAGCACGCACGCTCCCAAGACCACGTTATTGTTTATTTTCCTTAATTTCATTCTCATTTCAAAAAGTATTGTTACTTTTGCACTGCAAAAATACAAAAAGTTTTTGAATTATGATGATAGATGAGTTAAAATATAAGATATTACAACAATTCGGCTTTCCGCCCACCGCCGAGCAGGAGCAGGCACTCGATGTTTTCGTCCGCTTCATGACCGACAGCAATCCGCATGCGGTGATGATTCTGCGCGGTAGTGCGGGCACGGGAAAGACCACCTTGTCCGGGGCCATCGTGCGTGCGCTCCAGGCCATTCGCCAAAAGGTGGTGCTCTTGGCTCCCACAGGCAGGGCGGCAAAGGTGTTCTCCCTCAACAGCGGCTTGCCGGCCTATACCATCCATCGCCGCATCTATCGCGAAAAAGCTTTCTCTGGGGTGGACGGCCAGTTCAATCTCAATGACAATCTCTATGCCGACACGCTCTTCATGGTCGACGAGGCTTCGATGATAGCCAACCTGGGGCTGGGCGGCACCACCTTCGGGAGCGGTTGTCTGCTCGACGACTTAGTACACTTTGTGTATCAGGGACACAACGACCGCCTGCTGCTTATCGGCGACAAGGCTCAGTTGCCTCCGATAGGCGAGGAGGAGTCGCCTGCCCTCAATGCCGCCATGCTGGAGGGCTATGGCCTCTCGGTCTATGAGTGCGACCTCAACGAGGTGCTGCGCCAGAGCCAGGAGTCGGGCATCCTCTTCAACGCCACAAGAATCAGGCAGATGATTACGCACGACGACATCACGCAGTTGCCCAAGATTCGCTTCGCCGGCTTTTCTGACATCAAGGAGATGCCCGGCTCGGAACTCATCGAGGCTTTGGGCGACAGCTACCACCACGCAGGGCTGGACGACACCATCGTGGTGACGCGGAGCAACAAGCGGGCCAACATCTTCAACAACGGCATCCGCAACATGGTGCTCGACAGGGAGGAAGAGTTGGAGAGCGGTGACATCATCATGATAGTAAAAAACAATTATTATTGGACGGAGAAGGAGAGGGAGGGAGAGAAGAGAGAAGAGGGAAGAGTGAAGAGTGAAGAATCCGGCACTCACCATTCAAACATTCCTCCTTTTTTGGCCAATGGCGACCGGGCGAAGGTGTTGAAGGTGCGCCGCCACATCGACCTCTACGGCTTTCATTTCGCCACCTTACTGCTACGCTTTCCCGACTACGACAACTACGAGCTGGAGGCCACCGTCTTGCTCGACACCTTGCAGAGCGAGGCCCCAGCCTTGACTCGCGAGCAGCAGGAGCAGCTTTTCCGACAAGTGGAGGAAGACTATCAGGATGTGCCCCTCAAGGCCGACCGCATGAAGGCCATCCGGCAGGACGCATACTATAATGCCCTGCAAATCAAGTTTGCCTATGCCGTCACTTGTCATAAGGCGCAGGGCGGACAATGGGCGCATGTCTACATAGACCAAGGCTACATGACTGACGACATGCTCACGCCCGACTACATCCATTGGCTCTACACCGCCTTCACCCGAGCCACGGAGAAATTGTATCTGGTGAACTGGCCGAAGACGCAGATAGAGGAGTGATTTCCTCGGCTTTATGCATAAATAAAGGTTTGTTGGGACAAATAAACCGTAGAAAATTTGACGATTAGAGAAAAAAGTAGTAAATTTGCACGGTATTTAAACTCTCTAAGAATTGTTCGAATAATACATAATAAAACAATGGAAAAAAGAAAAGTAGCTTTAATCACAGGAATCACGGGCCAGGACGGCTCTTACTTGGCAGAGTTGTTGCTGAGCAAGGGGTATGATGTCCACGGCACCATCCGCCGTTCGTCCACCGACTATCGTGAGCGTATTGCCCACCTTGAAGGACAACCCAACTTCCACCTCCATTACGCCGATCTCGGCGACTCCATGAGCATCATTCAGGTGATGAACAAGGTGAAGCCCACTGAGGTTTACAACCTTGCAGCGCAGAGCCATGTGCAGGTGAGTTTCGATTCTCCCGAGTTCACGGCCGATGTGGACGCCACGGGTGTGCTCCGCATCTTGGAGGCCATCCGCCAGTGCGGACTGGCAGATACCTGCCGTATGTACCAGGCTTCCACTTCCGAGCTTTACGGCAAGGTGGAGGAGGTTCCGCAGAACGAGAACACACCGTTCCACCCTTATTCTCCCTACGCCGTGGCCAAGCAGTATGGTTTCTGGATTGTGAAGGAGTATCGCGAGGCTTACAACATGTTCTGCTGCTCGGGCATCCTCTTCAACCACGAGAGTGAGCGCCGCGGCGAGACATTCGTTACCCGCAAGATTACCCTTGCCGCCGCCCGTATCAAGCAGGGCAAGCAGGAGAAACTCTACCTCGGCAACCTCGACTCGCTGCGCGACTGGGGCTATGCCAAGGACTACGTGGAGTGCATGTGGCTCATCCTGCAGGCTGAGAAACCCGAGGACTTCGTCATCGCTACCGGCAAGCAGCACTCCGTGCGCGAGTTTGCCCAGTTGGCTTTCCACTATGTGGGCATCGAGCTGAAGTGGGAAGGCAAGGACGAGAACGAGAAGGGTATCTGCGTGGAAGGTCCCGAGGAACTCATCGGCAAGACCCTCGTAGAGGTTTCTCCCGATTTCTACCGTCCTACGGACGTGGTGAATCTCTGGGGCGACCCCACCAAGGCCAAGGCTAAGCTCAATTGGAACCCCAACACCACCTCTTTCGAAGACCTCGTAAAGATAATGGTGGAGAACGACATGGCCAAGGTGGCAGCCGAGGATGCTAGCATGAAAGTTCGTACCAATCTTGCTGAATATTTGGAAAAAGGAATAGTCAAATAATATGTTAGACAAGAATAGTAAGATATATATAGCAGGTCACCACGGGTTGGTAGGTTCTGCTATTTGGAACAACCTCAAGCAGAGAGGCTACCACAATCTTGTGGGCCGCAGCCACAAGGAACTCGACCTCACAGACCAGTACCAGGTGGAGAAGTTCTTCGACGAGGAGAAGCCGGACGCAGTGGTCTTGGCGGCTGCTTTCGTGGGCGGCATCATGGCCAACTCATTGTACCGCGCCGACTTCATCATGCAGAATATGAAGATGCAGTGCAATGTCATTAGCAATGCCTACTCCCACGGTGTGAAGAAACTCCTCTTCTTGGGCAGTACCTGCATCTATCCCAAGGATGCGCCGCAGCCGATGAGCGAGGACGTGCTCTTGACCTCCCCTTTGGAGTATACCAACGAGGAGTACGCCATCGCCAAGATTGCCGGACTGAAGATGTGCGAGAGCTACAATCTGCAGTATGGCACCAACTACATCGCCGTGATGCCTACCAACCTCTACGGTCCTAACGATAACTTCCACTTGGAGAACAGCCACGTGATGCCTGCGATGATGCGTAAGATTTATCTTGCCAAACTCATTCACGAAGGCGACTGGCACAGCATCGAGGTGGATATGAACAAGCGCCCCATCAACCCAACCGACAAGCTACGTGCCATCATCGGCGAGGGCAATGTGGACGGCAACAACCCCCACGACCGCATCTTGAAGGCCCTGGAGTTCTATGGCATCTATAATAATAAGGTGGTGCTCTGGGGCACCGGCACTCCTCTGCGTGAGTTTCTCTGGAGCGAGGACATGGCCGATGCCAGCGTTCACGTGCTCCTGAACGTAGACTTCAAGGACATCATCGGTATTGAGAAGTACTCTTCCGTATTCTATGGTGCGAAGGTGGATGGCGCAGTAGATCGCAACAACTCCGAGGGCCGTGGCGGTGCCATCCCTTCATTGGGCGAGATTCGCAACTGCCACATCAACGTGGGTACAGGCAAGGAGTTGACTATCCGTGAGCTTTCTGAGTTGGTAAGAAAGGCTGTAGGTTTCGAGGGTGAAATCGAGTTTGATTCTACCAAGCCAGACGGCACCCCTCGCAAACTCATCAGTGTAGACAAGCTCCACAGCCTCGGCTGGACCCACAAGGTGGAGATTGAGGATGGTGTGAAGAAACTTTATGAATGGTATCAGGAGAGTTTGAAGGACTGAACATTCTAGGGTATAAGATTAATCCAAAAGGCGGATGAAATTCAGGTAGGACTGAACTTCATCCGCTTTCATTTGCAATCAAAAAATGAAGAAAAGAATTTGATAAAAAGAAGTCCCACTCTCGTATGAAAGCAGGACTCTTAAATTCTTGAGTTATTTTTTGGGAAAAGTGGGTGGTGATGGATTCGAACCACCGAAGGCATAGCCAGCAGATTTACAGTCTGCCCCATTTGGCCACTCTGGTAACCACCCTAAAGCTTTGTTCTTAAAAGCGGTTGCAAAGGTAATGAATTTATTTTGTACCACCAAATTTTTCTTGCACTTTTTTTACAAAATCTTGTGCTTTTTTTCCAATATCTTCCTTCTCCCCCTAAAATATCCCCTAACTCTTAACTTTGATGACATGGTGGCGACGATGCTTTCGGGAGAGTCTCCGATGCTTGTAGTGCTCATATTTCTTGATGGCCACGAAAATCGTAAGGGCCAATACCACTGCCAGGAGGAAGATGACGATGCCGCCGCCCAGGTTGTCGCCCTTCACCTTCGACCACATGTCCAGCACCTCGGGCGTGTGGTCTCCGGCATCGTGGATCATGGCGCAGCGTGCCACCACACTGCTGTCG
>CAVGLH010000057.1:0-13167 GCA_963630065.1 Bacteroides fragilis
CCCTCGCCGTACCACTCAGTCAAGGAATTCCCCTCGCCGTACCACTCAGACAAGGAATTGTTTCTTCGCCCCTCCCAAAAAAAAGAAATGTACCAACTTATTTTTTTAATTATTACTTAATTGTTCTGCTTATGGCTAAACGACTGACCGACAATATCAATTCCCTCTATTTCGAGGCGGCCAACAAGATGGGGCCGAAGGGGGCGCGGCGCAAGATAGTGGCTTACGTCGAGAGCTACGACGATGTATTCTTCTGGCGGTCGGTGCTCGGAAGATTCGAGGACGAGACGCGCTATTTCGACATCATGCTGCCCTCGCGCAACCTGCATCTGGACCGTGGCAAGAAGGCGGCCATCGCCTCCATGCTCAAGGGACTGGGCAAGGACATGATTGCCTGCGTGGATGCCGACTACGACTATCTGAGGCAGGGCGACACCGAGAGCTCGCAGCAGATGCTGGAGAATCCCTACATCTTCCACACCTACGCCTACGCCATCGAAAACTTCCAGTGCTACGCCCGCGGACTGCACGAGACTTGCGTGATGGTGACGCTCAACGACCGCCGTATCTTCGATTTCGAACGTTTCCTCGATGCCTATTCGCAGACGATATGGCCGCTCTTCGTATGGCACATCATGCTCAACATCCGCCACCGCAAGATGTCGATGCACTTCGACATGTCGGAGTTCAACAAGACAGTAGTGCTGCCCTCTGTACGCATTCAAGACCCCCGGCAAGCCATCAACACCCTGTCGAAGAAGGTCAAGGCGAAGGTATTCCAGTTGGAACGCAGGTTCAAAAAACTGAGGGATGAGTGGGACAACACTGTCTGCTATCTCAACCGCCTCGGGGTGGATGCCCATAACACCTATTTATATATACAGGGTCATCACCTCTTCGACCAGGTGGTGAGCCCCGTGGTTCAGAGCGTATGCGACGCCTTGCGCAATGAACGCGAGAATGAAATCCGAGACTGCGCAATCCACTCGGAGCAAGCCCGCACGGAGATGGCTTGCTACGAGAATAGCTTGGGAAAAGTGAAAATGATGATGAAGAAGAACACCTTCTATCAGTTTCTGCCCGAATTTCAGAAGATACAGGCGGATGTGGAGAAGTTCCTGGAAAAGTGAAAAGGTAAGGGGAAAAAGCGGGGCCGTAAACATTAGGCTTGTCTGAAGCACAGGCCCCTATAGGAGGTGCGGCGCCCTCGCCGCACCATTTCGAATCAGCGAAACTTCCTTCTCGGGGGAGTGGTACAGCGAGGGCGCTGTACCTCTTGATTCATTGCAATCATCCCTGGTCTTTTGTCCCCACGGATGATATGTATGTTTCGAGGAACTTAATCGTTCCCTCTACCTTCAAAATCTTTGTGCTGGCAGGGATGACGATGCTCTCGCCGCCCTGTAGTGTCATTGCGTTGCCCTCGTTGTCGCTAATCTTCGCCTCGCCTTTCAACCCTATCAGAATGACGAAGCTGTCCAGCTCGGAATAGTCCAGCGTCATCGGCTCGTCGAGGTCGTAGACGGCGGTGCTGAAATAGGGGCACTGCACGATGGCCACACCCTGGTTCTTCTTCGGAGTATAGTGCTGGCGGTAGTCGGGCTTCACGGTGTAGTCGATGCACTCGGCGGCCTCCCGCGTGTGGAGCTGGCGGTAGTTGCCGTCCTTGTCTTTGCGCTTGAAGTCGTAGATGCGGTAGGTCACGTCGCTGGTCTGCTGAATCTCGGCCACGAAACATCCCGTGCCGATGGCGTGGATTCTGCCTGCGGGGATGAAGAAGCAGTCGTTCTCCATCACCTCATACTGGGCCAGGGCGTCGGTGATGGTGTCGTTCTCCACCATCTGCTTGTACTCCTGGGGCGAAATCTTCGCCTTCAGCCCGTTGTAGAGCTTGGCACCCGGCTCGCATGGCAGGGCGTACCACATCTCGGTCTTTCCACGCTCCTTTCCCTGCTTGCGGGCAATCTCGTCGTTGGGGTGAACCTGGATAGACAGGTCGCGGTTGGCGTCGATAAACTTGACGAGCAGTGGAAACTCATTGCCGAATCGCGCATAGTTCTCATTGCCGAGGAAGTCGCCCTTCAGCTCGGCAACCACCTCATTGAGGCTCTTGCCTTTCATCTCGCCGTCGGCCACGACGGTCTCATTGCCTGGTACTCCAGAGATTTCCCAGCTTTCCCCCACATTCTCCTGCTTTGAGTCGAGATGCTTGAAAGCGATGATCTTACTGCCACCCCAGATGGTGGATTTCAATAGTGGTTTGAATTTTAATGGTTTCATTTTTTAATGTTATTTAGTTTGTGAATGGGACATTCAGTCCCACCATTTAGTATTTGTATGCGTTGATTGACAAAAGCATTTGAATCTTCCCTCTTCCCTTAATTCTCCTTCCAGAAAGCCGGGGTGAAGATGACCAATACGCTGAAAATCTCCAGACGGCCGATGAGCATCATCAGCGAGCAGAACCATTTGGCCACGTCGGGCAGCTCGCTCCACGACATCGTGGGCCCGATCTCTATGCCCAGCGTGGGCCCCACGTTGCCCACGCAGCTCAAGGTGATGGTGAAGGCGTTGGTGCTGTCGATGCCCATCGCTATCATCACAAACGAGATGAGGAAGCAGATGATGAGGTAGCTCACCAGGAAGGCCAGCAGCGTGACTCGCTTCTGCATCGGCACGTTCACGCCGTCTATCTTCAGCGGCAATACTGCATTGGGGTGCAGAATCTGGCGAAACTCGTTCTTCACCACCCTGAGCAGCATCACGCCGCGGATGCACTTGATGCCGCCGCTCGTACTGCCCGAGCACGAACCGAAGAACATGCAGAGGGCCAAGACCACCCACGTGACGTGGGGCCAGAGGGCAGCGTCGTCGTTGAAGAGCCCCGTGGTGGTGATGAACGACACCACTTGGAACACGGAGCTGCGGAAGGCGTGCTCCAGGTCGTAGTGGCACCTCGCCATCAGCTCCACCATGATGAAGAGGGTGAATATGAAAACGAGAAACACATAGAACCGGAACTCTGAATTCTTGAACAAGTCCTTGGCCTTCAGCTTGATGACGGCTGCATAGAGCAGGGTGAAGTTGATGCCCGAGAGGAAGCAGAAGAGCGCACAGATGTATTCGAGCCTGGGGGAATGGAAAAACTCCGTGCTCATGTTGTGGGTGGAGAATCCGCCTGTGGCCGTGGTCGACATGGCATAGTTGATGCTGTCGAAGGCATTCATGCCCCCCAGGTAGTAGGCGGCGATGCAGGCCAGGGTGAGCACCACGTAGATGCTCCATATCCACTTGGCTGAGGTGGAGAGGCGGGGATGGAGCTTGGTGCGGATGGGGCCCGTGGCCTCGGCGGCAAACACCTTAGTCTGTCCTCCCACGAGCGAGGGCAAGAGGGCGATGGTGAAGAATACGATGCCCAGTCCGCCTATCCACTGGGTGAGCGACCGCCAGAACAGCAGGCCGTGGGGCAGGGCCTCCACATCATCGAGGATGGTGGCCCCCGTGGTTGTGAATCCCGACATGGTCTCGAAGTAGGCGTTGGTGAAGTCGGTGATGTAGCCGCTTATCAGGAAGGGCAGGGTGCCGAAGAGGCTGAACACTATCCATGAGAGCGACACCACGAGATAGGCGTCCTTGCGCGACATCGAGTTGTCGGCCCCGTGGCCCCTCCATTTCAGCAGCAGTCCGCCACCGATGGTGGAGAGGGTGGCCACGATGAAGGCAAAGCTGTCGTCCTCCTGGTAGTAGAAGGCCACCAGCATACTGAGCATCAGCAGCGATGCCTCGATGAAGAGCAGCTGCCCCAGTACCTTATATATCAGCTTGTGATTGATCATACGAAATACTTCTCTATCTTCTTCATGTTGACGTTGTGGCAGAACACCATCACCGAGTCGCCCGGTTCTATCTGGGTGTTGCCCGATACGAGCATCCCCTCGCCGTCTCTCACCAGTCCGCCTATGGTCACGCCGACGGGCATTCCCAGGTCTTTCACGGGTTTCTTGGTCACCTTCGATTCCTCCTTGGCGATGAACTCGGCCACGTCGGCATTGGCGCTCATCAGGAAGCGCACGTTCATCACGTCGGCGTCGAGCATCATCTGGTAGATGTAGCTGGCGGCAATCATCTTCTTGTTGATGATGGTGCCGATGTCCAAGCTCTCGGCCATGCTCACGTAGTCCACGTTCTCCACGGCTGCCACGGTCTTCCTCACGCCCATTCTCTTGGCGGTGAGGCAGGCCAGGATGTTGGTCTCTGCGTTTCCCGTCAGGGCCACGAAGGCCTGGGTGCTGCGGATGCCCTCCTCGGTGAGGAGCGGGATGTCGCGGCCGTCGCCGTGGATGATGAGGGTGTGCTTGTCGTCGAGGGTGTCGTTGAGATACTCGCATCGGCTCTCGTTTATCTCGATGATCTTGCACTCCATGTATTCCGGCATCTTTTTCACCGCTCTCACGGCTGTCCTGCCGCCGCCCATGATCATCACGTTCTTCACGTCGATGTAGTGCTCCTTGCCCACTATCTTGCGCACGTAGGGGATGTAGTTGCGTGTGGTCATGAAGTAGGCCAGGTCGTAGAGCTTCAGCTCGTCGTTTCCTCCCGGTATGATGGTGTCGTGGCCCCGCTTGATGGCCACCACGTGGTAGGGGTCGTTGGGGCCGCTGATGTCCTTCAGGGGGCGGTTGAGTATCTCGCAGCTCTCCCGTAGTTTGATGCCCAGCATCACGAGCGCTCCCTCGTGTACGTCCCATCGCTGGCGCACCCAGCTCATCTTCAGCCCGTTGTTGATGTCGACGGCGGCGAGCATCTCGGGGTAGATGAGGCGGTTGATGCCCAGCTCCTTGAAAAACTCCTGCGCCTGCGGCTCCATGTACTCGGGGTTGTCCACCCTGGCCACAGTGCGCTTGGCCCCGAGGTTCTTGGCCAGGATGCAGGCCGTGATGTTGGTGCTCTCGATGGGGGTCACGGCGATGAAGAGGTCGGCGTGTTCCACCCCGGCCTCGTGTAGAATCTTCAGGCTGGTAGGCTTGCCCGCCATGGTGAGCAAGTCGCAGTCGGAGCCGATGCTGGCCAGCCGCTCCTCGCTTTCGTCGATGAGCGTTATCTCCTCCCTGCTTCGCGAGAGGAGGCGTGCCAGATGGGTTCCTATGGCGTGTGCGCCAGCTATGATTATCTTCATTGTTGCAAATGTTCTCTTTATAGGAAAAAATTCTAACTTCAGACTCCCTTAATGGCTCTCTTGATGCTATCGTTGTCGAGGTGGGTGATTTCGCGCAGCTGGGCCACGGTGCCGTGCTCCACGAAGCCGTCGGGCAGTCCCAGACGGGTGATTTGGGGCTGGTAGCCGTGGTCGCTCATCCATTCCAGGATGGCAGCCCCGAAGCCTCCTGTGCGCACTCCGTCCTCGATGGTGACGATGCGGCTGAACTTCTCGCCCACTTCTCTCAGTATGCTCTCGTCAAGCGGTTTGAGGAAACGCATGTCGTAGTGGGCGATGCTCATGCCCTCCTCGGTCTCGGCCTCGGCGATGGCCTTGGCGGCGTCGTTGCCTATGGGGCCCAGGGTGAGCACGGCCATGTCGCGGCCGTCTTTCAGCTTTCGGCCCGTTCCCGTCTTGATTTCCTCCATCTTGTTGCGCCAGTCTACCAGCACGCCGCATCCTCGGGGATAGCGTATCACGTAGCTTCCGTGGTCGGGCAGTTGGGCTGAGTACATCAAGTTGCGCAGCTCGTGCTCGTTCATCGGCGATGCGATGGTGAGGTTGGGGATGGGGCGCAGGGCGGCCAGGTCGAAGGCTCCGTGATGGGTGGGGCCGTCCTCGCCCACCAGTCCGGCGCGGTCCAGACAGAGCACCACAGGCAGGTCGAGCAGTGCCATGTCGTGTATGATGTTGTCGTAGGCACGTTGTGCAAACGAACTGTAGATGTTGCAGAAGGGGATGAGTCCGTCCTTGGCCATGCCTCCCGAGAAGGTGACGGCGTGGCCTTCGGCAATGCCCACGTCGAAGGTGCGGTCGGGCAGGGCCTTCATCATGATGTTCATCGAGCATCCTGTGGGCATGGCGGGGGTCACGCCCACTATCCGCGGGTTCTGCCGGGCCAGCTCCAGGAGGGTCTCGCCGAACACGTCTTGGTATTTCGGTGGCTTGTTGCTGTTGTCGGCCACGATTCTCTCGCCCGTTTCCGGGTCAAACTTGCCGGGCGCGTGCCAGATGGTGGCGCTCTTCTCCGCAGGCTTGTAGCCCTTGCCCTTGGTGGTGTGCAGGTGCAGCAGCTTGGGGCCCTTCATGTTCTTCAGCTGTCTGAGTATGCGGGCCACTTCCTTCACGTCGTGTCCGTCGAAGGGTCCGAAGTATCTGATGTTCATTCCCTCGAAGATGTTCTGCTGGTGGCTCAGTGCCGATTTCAGGGCGTTGTTCAGGCGGATGATGCCTTTCTTGCGGTCTTCGTTGAGGTAGCCCTTGGAGTGGAGCCATTGCGAGGCCTTGAACCGCAGTTTGTTGTAGGTCTCGTTGGTGTCTAGCTGCAGGAGGTATTTCTCCATGCCTCCCACGGCGTGGTCGATGCTCATGTCGTTGTCGTTGAGGATGATGAGCATGTCGTTGGGGGTGCTCGACACATTGTTCAAGCCCTCGAAGGCCAGTCCGCCGCTCATAGCTCCGTCGCCTATCACGGCCACCACGTGGCGGCCTGCCTCCCCGTTCTCTCTTGCCGCCACGGCCATGCCGAGTGCGGCGGAGATGGAGTTGCTCGCATGTCCGCAGGTGAAGGTGTCGTATTCGCTTTCCAGCGGGGTGGGGAAGGGGCGGATGCCGTGCAGCTTGCGGTTGGTGCAGAAGCTCTCGCGCCGCCCCGTGAGTATTTTGTGGCCATAGGCCTGGTGGCCCACGTCCCATACGATGCGGTCGTAGGGGGTGTTGAAGATGTAGTGGAGGGCCACGGTGATTTCCACGACACCCAGCGAGGAGGCAAAATGACCGGGGTTTACGCTCACCTCGTCGATGATGTCTTCTCTAAGTTCTTTGCACACCTGGGGCAGCTGGTCGATGCTGAGCCGTCTCAAGTCTTCGGGATATCTGATGTTATTTAATAGACTAAACTTATTCTTCTTGTCCATGTTAAATTAGTAAAAACGGTGCAAAGATAATGTTTTTTCCATACAAAAACTACTTTTTAGCTTGATATTTTCCGTTTTTCAGAAAAAACTTTGTATTTTTGCCGAAAATATTCAGAATTTACAGACAGACGAAACTAGAAAGATTCACATGAGAAAGAACGTATTGCTTTTCGGAGCCATGCTGATGGCTTCGACCGCGATGATGGCGCAGACCAAAGGGGGCGGCATCAGCGACGCTGCCTTGCAGCAGATGGCCAAGGCACAGAACGGCACCGCCAACAAGGCTCTCTTCAATGCCATCGCCAACAACAACATCGACGACCTGGTGAAGAACCCGGCCAGTGCGGCAGATGTAGACACGCATTTCAGCGTGGAGACACCTTCGCAGAGCATCCACAACCAGAAGAGCTCCGGCCGGTGCTGGATGTTCAGCGGGCTGAACGTGCTCCGTTCCAACTTCGCCAAAGACGACAAGCAGGGCCGTGTGGTGGAGTTTTCTCACGACTATCTCTTCTTCTACGACCAGCTGGAAAAGGCCAACTTGATGCTGCAGGGTGTCATCGACCTCGGCAAGAAGAGCATCGAAGACCCCCAGGTGCAGTTTTTCTTCAAGAATCCGCTCAACGACGGCGGCACCTTCTGTGGCGTGGCCGACTTGGCCGCCAAGTATGGTCTCGTGCCGATGAGCGCACAGCCAGAGACCTACTCCAGCAACAGCACCTCGAAGATGAGCAGGCTGGTGAGCAGCAAGCTGCGCGAGTATGGACTGGAGCTGCGCAAGATGATTGCCGGCGGCAAGAAGGCGGCTGCCATCCAGGCCCGCAAGACGGAGATGCTCTCCACCATCTATCACATGCTCTCGCTCACTCTGGGTGAGCCGGTGAAGGAATTTACCTATGCCTTCCGCGACAAGGACGGCAAGCAGGTGGGCGAGGCCAGGAAGTACACGCCCAAAAGCTTCTACGAGGAGACCGTGGGCAGGGACCTGAACGGCACGTTCCTCATGCTGATGAACGACCCTCGCCGCGCCTACCACAAGACCTACGAGGTGGAGTATGACCGCCACACCTATGACGGCCACAACTGGAAGTATCTCAACCTGCCCATGGACGAGATTGCACAGCTGGCTATCGCCTCGCTGAAGGACGGGCGCAAGATGTATTCCAGCTACGACGTGGGCAAGCAGCTCGACCGCAAGCGCGGCTACCTGGCCCTCGACAACTTCGACTATGGCACCCTCTTCGGTACCACGTTCCCAATGGACAAGGCCGATAGAATTTCTACTTTCGACAGTGGCAGTACCCATGCCATGACGCTTACCGCCGTAGACCTCGATGCCAGCGGAAAGCCCGTGAAGTGGAAGGTGGAGAACAGCTGGGGGAGCGACAACGGCTTCAATGGCTGCTTCATCATGACCAACGACTGGTTCAACGAGTACATGTTCCGCCTCGTGGTGGACAAGAAGTATGCCTCCGACCAGCTCCTGAAGGAATTCGACCAGAAGCCTACGATGCTGACCCCCGACGACCCCTTGTTCCAGCAGGAAGACTAACTATTTTTTGTTTTCTTTGTACCCGAAATAGCGTAGAAAACGTTATTTATATAAAAGGCAAAAGATAGATTTTTATGATAGAGAAAAGCAAGCGTGAGCGCATCATCGCGCTCGTCAACAAAGAAGTGGTTCCCGCCATCGGCTGTACAGAGCCGATGGCCGTGGCCTTGTGTACGTCGAAAGCTGCCACCACACTGGGCCTTCGGCCGGAGCGCATCGAGGTGCTCCTGAGCCCCAACATGCTCAAGAACGCCATGGGCGTGGGCATCCCCGGAACGGGTATGATAGGTCTGCCCATCGCCGTCGCGCTCGGAGCCCTCATCGGGCGCCCCGAGTATGAGTTGGAGGTGCTCAAGGATTTGGCTCCCGATACCCTGGAGCAGGGCAAGCAGTATATTGAGGATGCCGACATCGACATCAAGTTGAAGCAGGGGGATGTGGACAAGCTCTACATCGAGGTCACTTGCCATGCCGCCGGCCATCGTGCCTCGGCCGTCATCGCCGGAGGCCATACCCATTTCGTGTATGTGGAGCATGATGGTGCAGTGGTGCTCGACAAGCGCGGCGACAATGCTGCCCGGGAAGGCGACGACGACATCCGGCTCAACCTGCGCATGGTCTACGATTTCGCCACAACAGCACCCCTCGACGAGATACAGTTCATCCTCAAGACAAAGGAATACAACATGAAAGCCGCCGAGTTGAGCATCAAGGGCAACTATGGCCACTGTCTGGGCAAGACGATGGACCGCCCCCTGAGCCACGGTATCTTCGGCGACAACATCTTTTCTCATATCATCTCGCGTACTGCCTCCGCCTGCGACGCCCGAATGGGAGGTGCGATGATTCCCGTGATGAGCAACAGCGGCAGCGGCAACCAGGGCATCTGCGCCACCAATCCCGTGGCCGTCTATGCCCAGGAGAACGAGAATACGGAGGAGGAGCTGATACGAGCCTTGATGCTCAGCCACTTGACGGCCATCTACATCAAGCAGAGCCTGGGCAAGCTGTCTGCGCTCTGTGGTTGCGTGGTGGCCAGCACGGGCAGCAGCTGCGGCATCACCTACCTGATGGGGGGCGACTACCAGCGCATCTGCAACTCGGTGAAGAACATGGTGGCCAACCTCACTGGCATGATTTGTGACGGAGCCAAGCCCAGCTGCGCCTTGAAGATTTCGTCGGGCGTGAGCACCGCCTTGCTCTCCGCCCTGCTTTCGATGGAGGGCAAGTGCGTGACGAGTGCCGAGGGTATCGTCGACGACGACGTGGACAAGTGTATCCACAACCTCACCTCCATCGGAGCCGATGCCATGCGTGCCACCGACGACATGGTGCTCGACATCATGACGCACAAATAGGCAAAAAGCAAGAAATGCTCCCAAGATTTCGTCTAACATGAAATCTTGGGAGCATTTATATTCCGCAGCACCAACGCAACGATCCTCTATGATACTGAACGATTATCAACGATAAATGTTATGGCTTGCCCAAATGATAGAAAATATAGAAATGTTATGTATTATTATATAGCGTACAGAGCAGACAATCCAAGAGGGCTGACTGCTCTGTACGCTTTTTTGAACCATCTCAAAGACGGCAGCATACGGCTCTGAATTTCAGTTCTCGCTGCAAGGGATAATCTCCCACAGAAATCACAGAAAACACAGAAATTTTCTTTATCTTGGGACGAACACGGAAGGCACGGATAAACACGGATGTAGGCGTTAGCCCTTCTGTGAGTTCTGTGAGTTCTGTGGGAGCTAAAAAAAATATTCGTTCGATTCGTGTTATTCGTGTTCGACTCTCCAAGCACCGAGCAGGTGCCCATCCGTGTTATCCTTACCATCCGTGTTCGCCCCAAACCAAAGAAAATTTCTGTGTTTTCCGTGATTTCTGTGGGAAACAACGAAATTGAACCAAAATGAACCAAATTTCTGTATCTCTATGTAAGAGACACAGAAAACCTCGTAACTACCTGATAATAGGGGGGGGGTACTGACGCACGTCCAAAATTATTCCACAAAAGGCAGCAGGTTTTGTTGAATAATCGGAAAATTTTAACAATTATAATTCGTTCATTTACAATAATTTTCGTATTTTTGCAACTGGTTTCTGTGTCTCTTACGTAGAGATGCGGAAAAACTTGGACATAAGAACTGTAAATATGGCTTTCATTTTAATTCGGCATATGGAATACAAAGAGCTGATTATGCGCTTGTCATCATCATGCATGGCGACAACTGAAAGACATAAAAGTATTGAAGATTAGTGGAAGTTAGTCTATTGGTACTTCAATGCTGTGATATGCGTCACAACCCCAATAACTCGGGAAGAGAAATCTTTTCAGGGGAAGCCGAGATATATTCGCAGGTCAAATTCATTTGACATTTCTTCACCCTTCGTTCTTCACTCAATATGTGGTACATAGTCAAGACAGATGTTTTCACTGAGCAAAAATCAATGGATTTGCTGCGTGAAAAATTCAAGGACACCATCGCCGACTTCTATTTCCCCTTGGGAAGAAGAACCTACAGGAATGAAAGCGGAGAAGAAAAAGCACGTTTCATTCCAGTCTTGCAAGGACTCTTTTTCATCAGAGTGCAGAACGAAGAGCATTTGAAACAAAAACTTTCCGAATATGGCTACTTCATGTATAAGGGTATTGACTATGGGGCGAGAAGTGCTGATGTGGTAGAACGTACCTTTTTCACCAAGGCACATATCCTTTGCGCCGACTGCAAGTCTCGAACATTGGACGAAATCGTAAAGCAGGCGAAAATACCCGATGATGACATGGAACGCTTTATCTATTACAACGATAAGATAGCCGATGGCATAGAGGGACTGAGTATTGTTGATAAGCGATATGACGACCTCATTCTGGTGAACGACACCATCCGTATTTTCAGCGGTCCGATGGCAGGTTGGGTGGGTGTTGTCAAGCAAGTCAAGAACAAGGGCAAGAAAGACCGCCACCTCTTGGTGCGTTTCGGAAACGACCGTTGCCTCAACATCTCCAATATCCGCCAGTACGAAATGCAGATAGAGCATGAGGCCACAAAGGGATCAAAGTCAGAGGCGGTTGGTGCATGGCGTGCCATCGACCAGATAATTGGCTATTTGCAGGCAAAAGAACCTACGAAAAATGCTTCTGACACATTGCGCAAGCATTTTAAGAAGTATCTGGATAAGTTGACGGTCTATCGCAATCGCCATTCTTCCGATATAGCATATAGTAATAAGGTTGCAGAGAAGACAGCGGCTCATCAACAAAAGGTACTAAGCAATATTGACGATTCGATGCGCAATAACTTCCGCATCCTCGCCAATTATTTCAAGGCGGACGGCGGAACTTTAGAGCAAGGGCTGAAAGAGCTGATACCAGACATCATCCTGCGTCCGTTCCTCACCCCAACCTCAGGAGTGTCCGTGCCACAAGGACAGGACTATGCGGTCTTACGCCATAATGGCATCGTAGAGTTTATCCTCCGCTGCAACCTTCGGGAGTTTTTCAGAGACAAGGAGTATGAAGCGGACAAGTATGCCCCAGTCTTCGACGAGGACTATGAGTATTATGCTCATTTCTCCCTCTTGAAAACAGCAGAAGGCAAGGTGAAGGCTGTCTGCTCATGGGGAGGCTTCTATGATTATTATGCCTCGCAAAGCAAGGAGGAGCGAGATAAATTCCACGCAGATCTGCAGTCGAAGAAATATCCTCGTCTGCTGCACTTGCTCACGCAAAGCGAATATAAGTTTGAAAAAGCAAATGGCATTGGTGGATTCTCGATAGAAACAGACATCGCTTATACAGATGAGATGGAAGAGTTGGGAAGAAGAACAAATGAATTCTTCACTCTTCATCCGTCCCTCTTCGCTCAACTCACGGCGGCAGCCGTGGAAATGTGGCAAGGAGCACGCATGTTGGTTTGGCGACAATTGCTCCAGCGTTATGTCCTGCTCCATAAGGTGCCAATCGTTGACCTCCCCTCTGTCATCTCTCATGATTCCAAAACGGAAGAGGCGTTTGTAAAGGTTGATGGCAAACTCGACACATCCGAGATAACCACTGCCTTGTCTAAGGCAAAGGGAGTCATAGAGGCACATTTGGGGAAAGGAGAATTGTCAAATGCCGTTTTCAAGTTTCTTTCCGTCTCTTTGGTCATTTCTGCTCATTTTGCCAAAGACGAGCTATATAATTATGTCACAGACACATTCAGCCCAGACAACACTCTTACCGAACTGTTCGGTAAAGTCATTGAGCACCTCAACAAAAAGAGTTGTCCCTCGTTGGTAAACCATCTATATAAGGGTATGGTAGAATTGCAGGAACAGGATTCTTGGAAATACTTCAAGTTCCCTTCATTCCTCAAGCAAACGAGACAGATTGACAAGATATTGAAGTTCTGCCGACCTTGAACAAGCTGGTGGTTGAGGAGCAGAAGTCTTGGATGGGAGTGATGTAACAACACCCCAAATGTTTTTAGTTCGAACACGGATATACG
>CAVGLH010000058.1:0-13018 GCA_963630065.1 Bacteroides fragilis
TGGAAATGCAGCGCGTTCCTGCGGCAGGCTACGAGATAAAGGGTCTGCCCATCTGCGGTTTCGACAGGAAGCACCTGCTCAAGAACATCGCCGTGCTCTTCAAGATATGGAAAAGCCAGCACATGGCCAAGAGCATCATCAACAAATTCAAGCCTATGGCTGCAGTGGGAGTGGGCGGATACGCCAGCGGACCAACACTCAACGTATGCGCCAGCAAGGGAATACCCTGCCTCATACAGGAACAGAACTCATATGCGGGAGTAACCAACAAGCTGCTGGCCAAGAAAGCTGAGAAAATCTGCGTGGCCTATGAAGGCATGGAACGTTTCTTCCCCGCCGAGAAAATCATCATGACGGGCAACCCCGTGCGCCAGAACGTGCTGGAGACAACCATAACCCCAGAAGATGCACGCAAGCAGTTCGGACTCGCCCCCGAGAAGAAGACCATCCTCCTCGTGGGCGGAAGCCTCGGAGCCAGGACTATCAACGAGAGCATCCTGCAGCACCTCGACCTCGTGGAACAAAGCGGCGTGCAGTTTATCTGGCAGACAGGAAAATACTATAACGCTGCCATTATGGAGCAGCTCAATGGCAAAAGCTTACCCATGCTGAAGGTGACAGACTTCATCAGCGACATGGGAGCCGCCTACCAGGCAGCCGACCTCGTCATCAGCCGCGCCGGAGCCAGCAGCATCAGCGAGTTCTGCCTCATCGGCAAAGCCGTGATACTCGTCCCAAGCCCCAACGTGGCAGAAGACCACCAGACCAAGAACGCCATGGCACTGGTCAACAAGAACGCCGCCATCTACGTGAAAGACGCAGAAGCCCCAGCCAGATTGTTGAAGCAAGCCATCGACACGGTGAAAGACGAGAGCAAGCTCGCCTCGCTCAGCGAGAACATAAAGAAACTAGGATTGAAGAACTCGGCCGATGTCATCGCCGACGAAGTCATAAAATTAGCAACAAGATAATGGAACTCAACGATATTAAAGCAGTATATTTCGTAGGAGCGGGAGGCATCGGAATGAGTGCCGTCGCCAGATACTTCCTCAACAAAAAACTTGTAGTGGCTGGCTACGACAAAACTCCTTCCAACCTGACACATGACTTGGAAAAGGAAGGCATGCTCATTCACTACGAAGAAAACGCAGACCTCATACCAGAGGCTTGCAAGGAGGCCAAGAGCACTCTCGTCATCTACACCCCAGCCATCCCCACCGACCACAAGGAGCTAGTTTTCTTCCGTGAGAACGGGTTCACCATCGAGAAGCGCGCCCAGGTATTAGGCACCCTCACCCGCACCCACAAGGGACTCTGCGTAGCAGGCACCCACGGAAAGACCACCACATCCACCATGTGCGCCCACATCATGCACCAGAGCCACATCGACTGCAACGCCTTCCTCGGGGGCATCTCCAAGAACTATGGCACCAACTACATCCTCTCCGACAAGAGCGATTATGTAGTGATAGAGGCCGATGAGTTCGACCGTAGTTTCCATTGGCTGCGTCCCTGGATGAGCGTCATCACCTCCACCGACCCCGACCATCTCGACATCTACGGCACCAAGGAGGCCTATCTCGAAAGTTTCCGCCACTACACAGAGTTGATCCAACCCGGCGGAGCACTCATCATCCACAAAGACCTGGAGATGAAACAACACGTACAGGATGGAGTGAAGATATACGAGTATAGCCTCAACAAGGGCGACTTCCACGCCGAGAACATCCAGATAGAAAACGGAGAAATCACTTTCGACTTCATCTCGCCCATCGAGAACGTAGAGAGCGTAGAACTAGGACAACCCGTGCCTATCAACATAGAGAACGGCGTGGCTGCCATGGCCATGGCACAGCTGAACGGATGCACAGCCAACGAACTGCGCAACGGCATGAAGACCTACGGAGGAGTAGACCGGCGCTTCGACTTCAAGATTAAGACCGACAAGCTAGTCTTCCTCTCCGACTATGCCCATCACCCCAAGGAAATCTACCAGAGTGCCAAGAGCATCAGGGAGCTGTACAAGGACCGCAAGATAACGGCCATCTTCCAGCCCCACCTCTACACCAGAACAAGGGACTTCTACCAGGATTTCGCCAATAGTCTCAGTCTACTCGACGAAGTGATTCTCTGCGACATCTATCCCGCCAGGGAGCAACCTATCCCGGGCGTGACGTCCCAGCTGATTTACGACAACCTGAAGCCTGGGGTGGAGAAAAGCATGATACACAAAGAAGACGTACTCAAACTGGTAAAAGAAAGAGACTTCGACGTGCTCATCGTCCTGGGTGCAGGAGACTTGGACAACTATGTGCCACAAATAAAGGAAATACTCGAAAGTAAATAACAAGGCAATACTCGAAAATAAGCAAAGCAATGCGCATCAATTGGAAGAAAGCCATCCTCATCACACTAGACTTGGTACTGGGTACCTATCTGGTGCTTGCATTCACCAAGTTCAACAAACCTGATGAATCAAGGTTGGTGTGCACCAAGGTGAACATCAACATCCAAGACGAGATGACCAACGGCTTTCTGAACGCAAAGGAAATCAAGAAGCGACTGGAGACCAAGGGACTCTACCCACTGGCCAAACCCCTCACTGAGGTGAACGCCCGCAAGATAGAGGAAACCCTGAAGACCAGTCCCTTCGTCAAGACGGCAGAATGCTGCAAGACCCAAGAGGGACTCGTAGACATCTACCTGACCCAGCGCATGCCCATCGTGAGAATCAAGAGCATTAGAAACGAGGATTATTACGTAGACGACCACTGCCAGATTATGCCCAACACCAACTACACCAGCGACATCATCATCGCCACGGGCCACATCAACAAGTGGTACGCCATGAAATACATCTCTCTGCTTAGCAAAGCCTTGATGACCCACGAGCTCTGGCGAAACCAGATAGAGCAAATCAACGTGCTCCCCAACAAGGGGATAGAACTCGTGCCAAGGGTAGGCAACCACATTATATATATAGGGTCCCTGCCGGAAAGCAAGAACATCAGCAAAAGGGAACAAGAAATCAACGATTTCGTCGACAAAAAGATGAAACGACTAGAGAAGTTCTACAAATACGGACTCTCACAGACTGGCTGGAACAAATATTCGTATATCAACATCGAATTCGACAACCAGATCATCTGCACCAAACATCATAGTAGTTAACATTAGTATTGAAACAGATAAAGATAGTATAAAGAAATATGCCAAAGGAATTTATCGTAGCTATCGAACTTGGATCGTCCAAGATGACAGGTATAGCCGGCCAGAAGAATCTGGACGGAAGCGTCACAGTGCTCGCCATCGTAGAGGAAGACTCGTCCTCGTTCATCAAGAAGGGAGTCATCTACAACATCAACCAGACCGTGCAGTGCTTGGCCCACATCGTCAAGAAGTTGAAGACCATCCTCAAGCAAGACATCACCCAGGTGTACGTGGGTGTGGGCGGCCGTTCCATACGCAGCATCAAGAACGTCATCGTCAAAGACCTGCCCAACAATACCATCGTCTCACAATCGATGGTCAACGAGCTCATGGACGTGAACCGCAACATGACCTATCCCGACCAGGAGATACTCGATGCCGCCACACAGGAATACAAGCTGGACAACCAGTACCAGATAGAGCCCGTAGGCATACAGTGCAACCATTTGGAAGGAACGTTCTTGAACATACTTTGGCGCAAGAACTACTACAACAACATCAATACCTGCTTCGAGAATGCCAACATCTCGATAGCGGAGATGTATCTCGCACCTCTCGCCATGGCCGACAGCGTGCTTACCGACTCGGAGAAGCGCTCGGGCTGTATGCTTGTGGACCTCGGCGCAGACACCACCACGGTATCCGTATATTATAAAGGTATACTGCGCCACCTCTCCGTCATCCCATTGGGCGGAAGCAACATCACAAGAGACCTCACCTTCCTCCACATCGACGAACAAGTGGCAGAAAAGATGAAGTTGAAATACGGCAGGGCCTACACCGATATCAAGAACATCGACCCCACCCTCAACTATCCCGTGGACAAAGACAGAAGCGTGGAGAGCAAGAAGTTCATCGAAATCATCGAGGCTCGCGTGGAGGAAATCGTGGAGAACGCATGGTTCCAGGTACCCGTGGAATATGCCGACAAACTGATGGGCGGCATCATCCTCACGGGAGGCGGGAGCAATATGCCAGAGATTGACAGGGTGTTCAAGAACCACACCCACATCGACAAGGTACGCATTGCAAAATTCATCATCCAGCCCGTCAACTCAAAGGATCCAAAGATAACCAACCACATGGGTACCAAGAACACCGTGCTCGGTCTTTTGATAAAGGGCAACATGAACTGCGCCGGCTACGAGATTGAAAACGACCTCTTCAGCAACGCCGACAGCAAGGGCACAGGAACAGAGCCACTCGGCAGGTCGCCACGCAACCCCAACGAGACAACAGGAAAGGGAGTGGTAATGACAGCCGACGAAAAGCGGAAGGCCGAGGAAGAAGCCAGACGCAAGAGAGAACAGGAGGAGGAAGAGGCAAGAATCCTGGCCGAAAAGATAGCCGAGGAAGAAGCACGACGCAAGAAAGAGAACAGTCCCTTGCACAAGATATTCAGAGGCTTCAAGAAATTTGTCAAGGACACCATCTCTGAGGAAGAATAAAACAAATTATAGATAAACATTTTAGAATATACTATTATGCAAGATAACGGAAACACTCCCAACGTACTGGACTTCGGGGAGCCAGAAAAGGAAAACAGCATCATCAAGGTGATTGGTGTTGGTGGTGGCGGCGGCAACGCCGTGAACCACATGTACCGTGAAGGAATCCACGATGTGAGCTTCGTGCTCTGCAACACCGACAACCAGGCGCTCAACGACTCGCCCGTGCCCGTGCATCTGCAACTGGGCAAGGAAGGTCTGGGAGCTGGCAACAAACCCGAGAAAGCCCGCCAGGCAGCAGAAGAGACCATCGAAGACATCAAGCGCATGCTCAACGACGGAACCAAGATGGCCTTCATCACAGCCGGTATGGGCGGCGGAACAGGTACTGGCGCAGCCCCTGTCATCGCCCGTGTAAGCAAGGAGCTGGGTATCCTCACCGTTGGCATCGTCACCATCCCATTCCGCTTCGAGGGTCCCAAAAAGATTGACCAGGCACTCGACGGCGTAGAGGAGATGTCCAAACACGTAGATGCCCTGTTGGTTATCAACAATGAGCGACTCCGCCAAATTTATCCCGAGCTGGCTGTGCTCGCCGCCTTCGGCAAGGCCGATGACACACTGAGCGTAGCAGCCAAGAGCATCGCCGAAATCATCACCGTGCATGGCCTCATCAATCTCGACTTCAACGACGTGAAGACCGTACTGAAGGATGGTGGCGTGGCCATCATGAGTACAGGCTACGGAGAGGGCGAGGGCCGAGTGAAGAAAGCTATCGAGGATGCGCTCAACTCCCCCCTGCTCAACGACAACGACGTATTCAACTCCAAGAAAATTCTCCTCAGCATCGCCTTCGCAAGCGAGAAGAAAGACAACCCCGGTCTCACCATGGACGAGATGAACGACGTGAACGACTTCATGGAAAAATTCGGTGACGACTTTGAACTGAAATGGGGTCTTGCCATCGACCCTGAACTGGGAAGCCGCGTGAAGGTGACCGTACTCGCCACAGGTTTCGGACTCCACGACGTAGACGGAATGGACCGCCATCTCAAGAAACATACGGAAGAGGACACGCGCCGACTGGCCGACGAGGAAGAGAAGAGAGCGGAGAGAGACGACCGCAGAAAGCGCTACTATGGTTCAGATGGCAACACAACCCAATACAAGCGCCACCCACACATCTTCCTGTTCCGTCCCGAAGACCTCGACAACGAAGACGTAATCCTGCAGGTGGAGAACACCCCCACCTACAAGCGCACCCGCCAAAGTCTGGAAGAAATACGCAATCTGGCCACGGGCAACACAGAACAGAAGGAGAACAAGAATGACACCGACAAAGGCATTCCTGGCGTAATCAGCTTCGCATAACCGCCGATCACGCAAACAGCTCCTTGAGCACGGCAAAGGTTTTCATCTCGGGAAAACCGGGAACATGAATACGATAATACTGCAAAATCACCTCTACACAACGGTCTCTATCAAACCGGGACATTGTGTAGAGGTGCATAGTTTCATAGCTCAGACGAAGAATATTGATGAGCCTGAACGAGTCCTCCTCGTTCAGATAGCGGCGGTGCGCTGGCACGAAAGACACAAAGCATCCGTCATCCAAGTCGAAAAACCTGCCCTCCATCCCACTCTCCACATTGGGCGAGAAACCCAGAAAGAAAGTGAGGCGCACCATGAAGACAATATGGAAATTGGCAAACTGTCCCCTGGCTGTGTCAAGCCAACTGATACTGTCGATCAAAAACTGGAACAATGGTTCGTTCTGCTGCTCATTCCGCGTGGCACTAGCCAACAACTCGGAGAGAAACATGGAAATGGCCGACTTATAGGGCGAGAAAGGAATGTCAGAAAAAGGAAGGGCGATGCAGACATCTCGCAACTTCTGTAGTCCCGCCTTGGGCCGATGCTCAAACTCTACCATCAGCACCGTGAACGGCTGGAACAACTGGCGCTTTATCCTCGACTTAGGCGACTTGGACATACGCACGATAAAAGAGAGTCTTCCCAACTTCTCGGTGAACAAATCCACGATGAGTTGAGAGTCGCCATACTTGATGGTTTGCAGCACGATAGCCCTTGTTTTTACCTCCATTTGCCGTATAATATTAAAAAAACAAGGCAAAATTACAAAAAAAAGAGCATTCGGAGAAAAAATTCACAAAAAAATTTGCGTGATTCAAATAAAAGTAGTAACTTTGCACCCGCAAAACAGCATTGGTCCCTTCGTCTATCGGTTAGGACGAGAGATTTTCATTCTCTAAAGAGCAGTTCGACTCTGCTAGGGACTACAAACTATAACAAGAACAAAAAAATATAACATAAAAGATGGCAAATCATAAATCATCAATCAAGAGAATCCGTCAGGACAAGAAGAAGGCTTTGCACAACAAGTACTATGCAAAGACTATGCGCAATGCCGTTCGCAAGTTGCGTAGCATTTCTGACAAGGAAGAGGCAACAAAGCTCTACCCTACTGTTCAGAAGCTTTTAGACAAGTTGGCTAAGATCAACGTTATCCACGACAACAAGGCTGCAAACTTGAAGTCTGGCCTTACAAAGCACATCGCTAAGTTGGCCTAACTAGCAAGTCAAAGCAAAGAGATACGAAGGCTGCCGCTCCTCTAGAGGAATGGCAGTCTTATTTTTTTATCCCCCTTTTGAGAACAGCTTAAAAATCTTTGCTTTTAATATTTTTTTTCGCTATTTTTTGTATCGAAATCTTTCTGTGTCTCAGCTTTTTTTAGTATCTTTGCACGGAAATAAGACAATACTTAAAATGGCAGAAAATCAAAACACCGCAAATAATTATTCTGCGAGCAACATTCAGGTCTTGGAAGGCTTGGAGGCTGTGCGCAAACGTCCGGCAATGTACATCGGCGACATTTCCGAAAAGGGTCTTCACCACTTGGTGAACGAGACCGTAGACAACTCCATCGACGAGGCTATGGCCGGCTATTGCACCGACATCGAGGTGACCATCAATGAAGACAACTCCATCACCGTAGAGGACAACGGTCGTGGTATCCCTGTGGACATGCACGAGAAGCTCCACAAGTCGGCTCTCGAAGTCGTGATGACCGTGCTCCATGCCGGTGGTAAGTTCGACAAGGGTTCCTACAAGGTTTCCGGCGGTCTGCACGGCGTAGGTGTGAGTTGTGTGAACGCCCTCTCTACCCACATGAAGTCACAGGTGTTTCGCGACGGAAAAATCTACCAGCAGGAATATGAGAAGGGAAAGCCTCTCTACCCTGTCAAGGTAATAGGCGAAACGGAAAAGCGCGGCACGCGCCAGCAGTTCTGGCCAGACCCCACCATCTTCACCCACACCATCTACAAGTGGGATATCATCGCCAACCGTATGCGCGAATTGGCATTCCTCAACGCAGGCATCAAGATTACTCTGAAGGACATGCGCCCTGACGAGGAAGGCAAGACCAAGCAGGAGGTGTTTCATGCCAAAGACGGACTGAAGGAGTTCGTGCGCTACGTGGATCGCCACCGCACCCATCTCTTCGACGATGTCATCTATCTGAAGACGGAGAAGCAGGGTGTGCCCATCGAGATTGCCGTGATGTACAACACCGACTATACGGAGAACATCCACTCATACGTCAACAACATCAACACCATAGAGGGTGGTACCCACCTCACAGGTTTCCGCATGGCGTTGACCCGCACGCTGAAGGCCTACGCTGAAGCCGACCCAGTCATCTCAAAGCAGATAGAGAAGGCCAAGGTAGACATCGCCCCCGAAGACTTCCGCGAGGGTCTCACCGCTGTCATCTCCATCAAGGTGGCAGAGCCGCAATTTGAGGGACAGACCAAGACCAAGCTTGGCAACAGTGAGGTGCAGGGAGCCGTACACCAGGCCGTGAACGAGGCCTTGGCCGACTATCTGGAGGAGCATCCAGACGAGGCCAAGCGTATCTGCGAGAAGGTGGTATTGGCAGCTACCGCTCGTATCGCTGCCCGCAAGGCACGTGAGAGCGTGCAGCGAAAGAACTTTATGACGGGCGGCGGACTTCCAGGAAAGTTGGCCGACTGCTCCATCAAAGACCCTAAGGAGTGCGAGATATTCCTTGTCGAGGGAGACTCCGCCGGCGGATCGGCCAAGCAGGGACGCGACCGTTTCCATCAGGCAATCCTTCCGTTGCGCGGTAAGATACTGAACGTGGAGAAGGTACAATGGCACAAGGTGTTCGAGGCAGAGTCTGTGATGAATATCATCCAGAGCATCGGCGTTCGCTTCGGAGTGGACGGCGAGGACAGCAAGGAAGCCAACACCGACAAGTTGCGTTATGACAAGATCATCATCATGACCGATGCCGACGTCGATGGCTCGCACATCGACACGCTCATCATGACACTCTTCTACCGCTTCATGCCAAGGGTTATCGAGGAGGGACATCTCTACATCGCCACACCGCCGCTCTACAAATGCTCCTTCAAGAACAAGGTGAGCGAGTATTGCTACACCGAGCAGCAGCGACAGGCTTTCCTCGACAAGTATGGCGAGGGCCAGGAAGACAAGAACATCCACACCCAGCGATACAAAGGTTTGGGTGAGATGAACCCTGACCAGTTGTGGGAAACCACCATGGATCCCACCAAGCGATTGCTTAAGCAGGTGACCATCGAGAACGCAGCCCAGGCCGACGAAATATTTTCCATGCTGATGGGCGACGACGTGGAGCCACGCCGCGAGTTCATCGAGCAGAATGCCACCTACGCCAACATCGATGCATAATAAGGCAAAAAAACATAATAAGGGGGAAGGACTCGAAAAGGAGCGTCTTCCCCCTTGTGCTTAATAACATAATCCCCCCCCAGCTTTATGAAACATCTACTTTTTTCCTTTGCGCTGACAACCTCCAGCATCCTTGCCAGCCAGTCAGCCACCTTGCCCAACAAACTATGGTATGACAAACCCGCCTATGCCTTTGAAGAATCGCTCCCCATCGGCAACGGAAAGCTTGGAGCACTGGTCTATGGTGGGGCGGACAACGACTCCATCCAGTTGAATGACATCACGCTTTGGACTGGTGTGCCTGTAAATCCCAACGAAGGAGGAGATGCTTACAAGTGGATTCCGAAAATCAGGGAAGCCCTCTTTAAGGAGGACTACAAGACCGCCGACTCCCTACAGCACTATGTGCAAGGGCACAACTCCGAATTCTACCAGCCTCTGGGCATGGTCAACATCAAGGACTGCAACCCCGGCAAACGCACAGACTACCATCGCGAGCTGAACCTCGACAATTCATTGGCCACAGTAAGCTATAAGCGCAACGGCGTGACCTATACCAAGGAATACTTCGCCTCCCACCCCGACAAAATGATTGCCATCAGACTGACCGCCTCGAAGAAGGGAGCCATCAACAGCGACATCACGCTCACCTCGCTGATTCCCCACCAAGTGAAGGCTTCAAACGCACAGCTCACCATGACGGGTCACGTGTTGGGCGACGAGGCCAACAGCACCCACTACTGCACCATACTACAGGTGAAGAATACCGACGGAAAAGTATGGCACAGCGACTCCACACTCCACCTGAAGGATGTGTCGGAGGCTGTCATCTATCTCGTCAACGAAACCAGTTACAACGGTTTCGACAAGCATCCTGTGAAGGAGGGAGCCCCCTACATCGAAAACGTAGCCGACGATGCCTGGCACCTGGCCAACTTCTCTTACGAGGAGCTGAAGCAACGCCACATCGCCGACTATAAGAAACTCTTCGACAGAGTAAGCCTACAGTTGAAAGGAGCGAAATTCGACAAATCCCGCACCACCGACCAGCAGCTGTTGGCCTACAGCGACCAGCACGAGAGCAACCCATACCTGGAGCAACTGTATTTCCAATATGGCAGATACCTACTCATCAGCAGCAGCCGAACCAAGGGAACCCCCGCCAACCTGCAAGGACTCTGGGCACCAGCCCTCCGTTCGCCCTGGCGAGGCAACTACACCATCAATATCAATCTGGAGGAGAATTATTGGCTGGCAGAAGTCACCAATCTCCCCGAGCTAGTGGCTCCTGTAGACGGACTGGTGGAAGGAATGTCAGTGACAGGTCGCCACAACGCACAGCACTTCTACGGAGTGAGCAAGGGATGGTGTGCAGGCCACAATACCGATGCTTGGGCGATGACCAACCCCGTAGGAACGGGCAACGAGAGTCCGCAGTGGAGCAACTGGGCGATGGGTGGCGCATGGCTCGTGGAAACCCTGTGGGATCACTACGACTATACTCGCGACACCAATTATCTCCGCCAAACAGCCTATCCCCTGATGAAAGGCGCAGCCGACTTCCTATTGGAATGGCTCATCCCCAACCCTCACAACCCCAAGGAATTGATAACAGCTCCCTGCACCTCGCCCGAGGCCGATTACATCACCGCCAAGGGCTACCGGGGCAGCAGCTTCTACGGAGGCACCGCCGACCTCGCCATCATCCGAGAACTCTTCAAGAACACCCTGAAGGGGGCAAAAACTCTTGGCATCGACAACGATTACCAAGAGCAGTTGCAAGCAGCACTCGACCGTCTCCGCCCTTACCACATCGGCAAGAGAGGGAACCTGATGGAATGGTACCACGACTGGGACGACCAAGACTGGCATCACCGCCACCAGTCGCACCTGCTGGGTCTCTACCCCTTCCATCAAATCTCTATGGCCAAGACACCCGAGTTGGCGGCAGCGGCTACGAAGACATTGGAAATCAAGGGAGACCAGTCCACGGGATGGAGCACGGGATGGAGAATCAACCTATGGGCACGCCTTCACCGAGCCGACAAAGCCTACCAGATATTCCGCAAGTTGCTCACCTACGTGAGTCCCGAAGTCTACAAGGATAAAAGCCATCACACAGGCGGCACCTACCCCAACCTCTTCGACGCCCACCCACCCTTCCAGATAGACGGCAATTTCGGAGGCACAGCGGGCATCTGCGAGATGCTGATGCAATGCGACAGCGAGACAATGGACCTGCTCCCCGCCCTACCCAAGGAATGGACAGCAGGAGAGATCAAGGGCATCAAGGCACGCGGCAACTACGAAATAAGCCTTGCCTGGAAAAACGGAAAGGTGAGCAAAGCGACCATCAAGGCCAACAACGAAGGCAAACTGACCGTCAACTACAACGGCCAGTCGAAAACCATCAACTTCGAAAAGGGAGAGACCCAAACGCTGAAATAAAAAGAGAGAAAAAAGTTGTAACAGAAAAAATGAGATTATTGTCAACCGCAATATTAACAATCTTTTGGGTGCTAAACTCCTATTCCCAGGAGTTTGGTACCCATTGGATTTCCTTTCCCTGCCCCAACGACTCAACCGAAGTACTCTACCGCAAAGTATACCAGTTGGCCGAAGCTCCCCAGCTGGCCGAGATTACGATGGCAAGCGCGGGCAACGTTCGCCTATACGTGAACGAGCGAAACGTAACAAGAAGTACATTCTATGAAGGCACCAAGGGCGACACCATCCTCTCACGCACCTTCGACGTGAGCGAACTGCTCAAGAAAGGAGAGAACACCATCGCCGTATGGTTTGCGCCACGCAAGGGACAAGACACCGGCAAACAACTCTCGCTGGAGTTGTACGGATGGGACAAAGACACCATCCCCTTCTACCACAAAGCAGACGGCACATGGTGGTGCAAGCCCCTGCAAGGATGCAGTCTCCATGAGAAAGAGTACTTTGACAACAGGAAATATTCCAACGATTGGAAGTCGGCCGAGTATTCTGTACGAGGTTGGATACATCCCACAGGAGCACCACTGAGAGAGACTCCCGAACCCACCCCGTTCATCCACCATCAACCGACAAGGACAGAAAACCAGCTACAGATGGTGCTTCATCCTACGCTCTGCCTTGAAGACACCCTGGGCTATTATCACGTAGATTTCGGTCGTCCCTTCCGAGGAACCATCCGACTGACCATCAGAAACGCCCGTCGAGGAAGCGTGGTAGACATCAACGGCAACCGATACACTTGTAGCGGAGAGATGGACGAACAAGCATTCTATCGCCTACACAGCGAATGGCAGCGCACCTTCGTCATCAAATGGGGCAAAGGTTTCAATGAGAGTTGCATCACCAACATCGAGGGACTTGAACTACGCCCCTAGCTCTCCGAGCACTTGGTCTGCCACCTCACAAAGTTCGTCGTACCATTCCTTACCAAACTTGTCAACGAGCGGCCCTTCCAAGAATTTATACACCGGGAGATTCAATTCCTCCCCTTTTTTGATGGCATCCTTGCAGATGCGCCATTTATTGTAATTAATGCCAAAGACCTCGTTGCCGAAATCCTTGGCACGTATCGGATAAAGGGCACAGGAGATGGGTT
>CAVGLH010000059.1:0-12579 GCA_963630065.1 Bacteroides fragilis
GGGTATCCTTGATGTCCACCTTATTCAGCATTTCGTCATCCAGATAGATGGCGATGGAATCCTTGTCCCAGTCCATGCGCCAAATATGGAACTTGTCGCTGAAGTAAGGATCTTTCTCTAAAAAATGAGAATAGGGAATGGCCTGAGACTTCCAAGCCGCATGCCATCGTTGGTTGGTACCATAGGCAAAATTTGCCAGAATATGGGGAACGCCTTGCTTATGATAGAATTCCATCACATCTATTTCTCCTCCTGACGGCCACTCCCAAGTACTGCCAAGCAACCAAATGGCAGGCCATGCACCTTTACTATAAGGTATGCGAGCACGAACCTCCATTCTGCCATAGAGGAACTCAAACTTGCCTCGGGTGTTAATACTGGAGGAAGTACACTCTACAAGCTTGCCATCCACCATACGGTTTCCTTCCTCCTTGCGAGCCGTAATTGTAAGAATGCCATCGTGTACACAAGCATTGTCTTTCTGATAATACTGCCACTCATGATTGCGCTTGTAACCTTCCTCAAAATTCCACTTGGTAGTGTCGGGGGTATCACCCTTGTCAAACTCATCGTGCCAAACGAGATGATAATCGACCTCAACCTGGGCTTGAAGATTGAAAAACTGCAATACGAACAGCATACCTAAAATTGTATATTTCATAAGCTAACCATTAGTTGATGTTATTGATTTTTATTATAAATTTAGTTTGCGTTTGCAATTTTACGACTTTTTATCCACAGCCAAGGGAACAAATCGCTAAAATAAGAGAACAAGAAGTTCAAAATAGCGTTATGACATAGGCGGTATAAGTAAAAAAACTTGGAAGAAACATGTTTCCTGTTGAGAAAATATCATTTTTAGTGACTCATTATTTTGCACAAAGAGATATTTTTAGTAACTTTGCAACCAAGATAATTTTGTTTTCGTGTAAACGCCAAGGAACAACTATAAAAACAAGTGGAATGAAGACTTTACGCATCATCCTCATCTCTTGCCTGATCAGCCTCGCCTACCTGGTGAAGGCCAAAGACTTCCCATATCGGCACCTATCACCCATTCCTCTCGCGCCTTCCGAAGTAACCACCTGCATGTTCTTCGACAAAGACGGATTGATGTGGATAGGAACTGACGCCGGAGTGAAATCATATGACGGATACCAAATCAAGACCTACAAGGCCAGCGTATTCCAACCCGGAATCCTCCCCAACAACACCATCCGATCTTTAGCCGAAGACCACAACGACAACCTTTGGCTAGGCACACGCAACGGACTGGTAAGGATGAACAAGAAGACGGGCGACTTCAAAACCTTCCAACTACCGAAAGAGTCGCAACGCATCATCTATACGCTATATGTAGGAAAGGACGGAACCCTCTGGGTAGGTACAGACGGGGGATTGTCTTACTTCGATGCCAAGAACGAGACGTTCTATACTTACGACAACCAGAACAGCTGGCTCATCGATGAATACGGAAGAAAATCCGTCATGTGCAACTATAGCGTGAAAGCCATCGTGGAAGACAGAAATGGAGACCTGCTGCTCGGCACATGGTCGGCTGGACTTCTCCGACTACACCGAGGAAGCCAAGAATTGCACCGCTATCCCAAACTGAACAACACCAACTCCGCCTACTCCCTCTTCGTCGACAAGCATCATCGCCTGTGGGTGGGAACATGGGGGTATGGCGTACTGCGCATAGACAATCCATCCAACGTAAAACACCCCGTCATCAAACAATACCCCTACGACACCTCTAACTTCGACACCTACTATAAATTTGTCGAAGACCCCGTAAGCGGTATGCTATGGGCCTGCACCCGAGAAGGCGTGTGCTATCTCGACGAAGAGAATCCCTTGGCTGAATGGCAACGCTACACTCAGATAGGCACCTATCCGCTCAACTTCAACAACGACATCGCCACAGACGGGCAGGGCAACATCTGGCTTTGCACCCAAAACTCGGGCATCATGCAAGTAAACACCATCCCCTCAGCCTTCCATCTATGGAATCTGGGGATGGGCAAAGTACACTTCCCCATCAACTACATCAACTCCCTACTCACCACCGACGGAGAATGGTTCTGGATAGGTCTCAACCCATACGGTATAGCCCTTTTCAACCGCAAGACGGGTGCCACCTATTACAACCAGGAGATACCAGGATTCGGCAACATCCCCTCCCGTACTTTCACCACCAGCGTTTCCAACATCTGTCGCCGCAACAATGGTGACATCTGGTTTTCCACCAACAGCTACGGCATCATCGTAAAGCCACTGGGAGGCAGGGCTTATGTCTGCAAGCGCGAAACGCACCCGTCCTTTATTAGGGAAGATTTTGTAAACACCACATTCTGCTCCACCGACCACACCATGTGGATAGGACACCGGAGCGGACTTAGCGTCGTATTTCCCAACGGCAAAGGATACATCATCACGGGAATGAAAGACAAAGAACGAGACTTCACTCATTGTGATATCCGTCACATATCGGAAGACAAGAAAGGCAACATCTGGCTGGCCACCGACAATGAGGGCATCATCCGCATATCTGGGAACCCACGCCAGCCAAAGACATTAAAGTACAAGCAATACAACCCTACCCACCACAACTTTGCCATCGATGATGCCACAACCACGCTAGAAGACTCCAAAGGTAGGCTTTGGGCTATCTCCAACAGCGGCGGTCTTCTTATATATAATAAGGAGAAAGACCGTTTCGACCCAAAGAACCGCGACTTTCATCTTCCAGGCGACCGTGCGCTCGCCATACAAGAAGATTCACAAGGAGACCTATGGCTCACCACCGACAAGGCACTGGTACATTTAGTATGGGGCGGCAAGAAATCTGCCCCTACGAGAGACTCCTATGAAGAAGAACGCCCCAAGGACATCATTTTCTTTACCAAGGAAGACGGACTAGGCGACATGCTTTTCTCCGCCAACTCTACTTGCAAGTATGGCGAGGAATTGTTCTTCGGTAGCAGAACCAGCTTCATCTCGTTTGTCCCAACCCCCAAATTGGGGCTAAACAATCAAAGAAAGAGCAAGCTCATCATCACAGACATGCTGATAGACGACCAGCCTTTTGCCCAACTCGACTCCGCCAGCAAGGTTGCCATCTCTAAGGAAACGCCCACCTATACCCGACACATCACCTTGCCCTCACATATCAAGAAACTAGACATAAAATTCTCTCTCCTTACCTACGGGAATGCCACCAAGAACCAGTATGCCTACCTCTTGGATGGCTACGATGACAACTGGCAATATTGCAACAGCGAAAGTCACAAGGCGATTTTCCAGAACTTGCCTTCAGGCTCTTATCGGCTGCATGTGAAGGCTACCGACGGCTACGGCAAGTGGCAGGAGATGCCCTACACCATCACCATCAAGGTATTGCCGCCATGGTATGCTTCCCGTCTTGCCTACATGGCATACATCCTGATCTTCATCGGGGTGGTCTTCGGCGTGGCCCATTGGTACAAGGAGCACGTCAAGACCAAGAACCGCCTGCAGATGGGTGTCATACTGACCAATATCACCCACGAGTTGCTCACCCCGCTCACGGTCATCTCCGCCACCATCTACAAACTCAAGAAGGCTGCACCGCAATATGAGGAGGATTATCTCGTGATGGACAGCAATATCGACCGCACCACCCGGCTCCTGCGACAAATCCTGGAAGTAAGAAAGTCGCAGGCGGGACAACTGCGTCTTCTCGTGAGCCGGAGCAATCTTTCCGGTTTTGTGGAAAAAGCATGCGAGAACATACGCCCCATGGCAGAGCACCAGCACATCACGCTGACGTTCAAGAAGAACAAGGATGACGACGGATCATGGTTTGATGCCGACAAGCTGGACAAGATACTCTACAACCTGCTCTCCAACGCCATCAAGTACAACAAGGAAAGCGGGAAGATCGACGTTCAGCTCAAGACAGACAAGGAAAAAGCCACCATCACCATCGCCGACAACGGCATCGGCATGTCGAAGAAGAAACAGAAACATCTCTACACGCGCTTCTTCGACGGCGACTACCGCAAGCAGAACATGCCAGGAACGGGCATTGGCCTATCCTTGACCCACGACCTCGTAAAGCTGCACCATGGCAGCATCAACTGCGAGAGCCAAGAAGGTGTAGGAACCACCTTCACCCTGACCATCCCCATCAGGAAAAGCGCATATAGCGAGATGGAAACAGAGGACGAGAACGCCAACAAAAAGACCATCTTGCAGACCAATGCCGGAAAAGAGACAGAAAAACAGGCGGAAAAGGAAGACTGTCGCAAAATACCAGCCCATCAGAGCGTCTTCGTACGCAAGAACGTAAGCAAGATTCTTGTGGTGGAAGACAACGAGGAGCTCCTCGCCCTCATGCTACAGGTGCTGAGCAAGAACTACCACGTGTTCACAGCCAAGAACGGCAAGCAAGCACTCAATGTAATCAACAAGCAAGCACTCGACCTCGTGGTGAGCGACGTGATGATGCCCGTCATGGACGGCATTGAACTGACCAAGGCCATCAAGAGCGATGACAGTTTCTGCCAGTTGCCCATCATCCTGCTCACCGCCAAGAACACGGAAGAGGACAAGACGGAAGGCTACGCCAACGGTGCCGATGCCTACGTGACCAAGCCGTTCAAGTTTGAGGAGTTGGAGGTACGCATCAACTCCCTGCTGCTCAACCGCAAGCGAATCATCGAAAAGATAGAGACAGAGAAAGCCCTTAGGGCCGCACCAAACGAAGAAGAGGCCAGGAAAAAACTACACATGAGCAATCCCGACCAGGCTTTCGTGACCCGTGCCACAAAGGTTGTGATGGAGCATATCAGCGATGCCGACTACGACCGCCAGTCGTTCGCCACCGACATGGCCATGGGCGAATCCTCCCTCTATGCGAAGGTGAAGAGCACCACGGGACAGACCGTCATCGGCTTCATCACCTCCATCCGCATGAAGGAGGCCAAGCGCATCATGCAGCAAGACCCCGACATTCTGATTAGTGAAGTTGCCGCCAAGGTGGGCTTCAACACACCCAAGTATTTCTCGAAATGCTTCAAGAAAGAGTTTGGAATGTATCCGAAAGAATATATGGAAGAGCTGAAATGAAACTCCACCGAGCATCGTTATGATTTTGCTACGCCGGGACACTACATTTTTTCCTTCACGAGATAAACAACCACTGGCAAGTGGTCACTATATCCGTCGAGCCATCTGCCACCAGCCTGCGTGCGCAAGGGAGCACCCTTGTACTGACCCTCCTGCTGGATGAGGTAGTCGCGGCGGAATATCTGGTTTTTCCAGAATTTAAGGCTGGAATAGTCCTTCTTCTTCGCATCCCGGTTGAGCATGCCGGGAGAAAGCACAATCTGGTCGAAGAGATTCCACGAACCATTGTAGAAGAGCGTGCCCTTGCCCTCCTTGGCCAGGATGTTGTACCAAGGATTGTACATGTCACCGGCGCCCACCTCCTCGATGTTGGCCTTGGCCTGCAGCACCTTGTGCATGCTGGCATTGGTGGGGTCGTCGTTCATGTCGCCCATCACCATCACCTTCATCTGCGGATTCAGACGCAAGAGCGAGTCCTTCACAGCCTTGGTTTGGCGGGCACCGCTCTCACGATAGAACGAGCCTGAGAAACGACTGGGCCAGTGGCATACGATGACAGCCACGTCGTCGCCCGCCAGATTGCCACGCACGGTGAGGAAGCCACGGGTCTTGTAGGCAGAGTCTTTCTCCAACTCCTGCACGTAGGGCACCAGCCTCACGTCCTTCACCTGAAAGAGAGAGGGATTGTAGAGCAAGGCGCAGTCGATGCCGCGCTTATCGGGGCCTTCCACATGAGCATACTTCATGCCACGCTCCTTCAGAGCCGGCTGGGCGGTGAGGTCGTCGAGCACATGCTGGTTCTCAACCTCGGCAAGACCTATTATCGAACAGCCCACGCCCGGCAGCACGTCTGTGCCCATATCGGCGAGGGCACGCGCCATATTCTTCAACTTGTGGGAATACTTCAATCCGTTCCAGCCCTTTTCCGGCAGATACTCATAGTCGTTCTTGCCAGCGTCGTGGCAGGTGTCGAAGAGGTTCTCCTGGTTGTAGAAGCCCACGGCATAAACCTGGAACTTCTTCTGGGCAGAGGCAGCGAGATTGACTATCAACAGCGCCGCCAACAATAACAATTGTCTTTTCATTCTATACGTCATTTATATAATTTGGATGCAAAGATAGTCGTAAATTCCCAATTATCGTAACAAAACGGACATCTTTTTCGCCTGACACTTAATTTTAACTAAAAAGGCTTTCCTTTTCCAAATTATTTTCGTTACTTTGCACCACATTTATTTATTTATTCAAACATCAACACATGCAGAAAAAGGTAAACCTAGTAATGTTTGCGCTCTTCTCAAGCACCCTGGTCATGGCACAAAACAAGACCGACCAAAAGGTGGCACAGGGACTCGATGAGAATGCGTTCACATTCACCGAGGCACAGTTGGGCGAGGACGACGACATGTCGCAAAACGTCACCATCCTCAACTCCACCAACAACGTCTACGCCAGCGAGGCAGGCTATCTGTTCTCGCCGATGCGATTCCGCTACCGTGCCTTCAACCAGAAGTACAACGACGTCTACATCAACGGCGCCTCTATGAACGACATGGAGAGCGGACAGTTCAGATTCTCCAACATCGGCGGTCTGAACCGCTTCACACGCAACGTAGACTTCGCCCTGCCCTTCGAGGCCAACAACTATTCGATGACCGGCATGGCGGGCAGCAACAACTACGACATGCGTGCCGGAAGCATGCAGGTGGGCCAGTATGCCAGCGTGGGCGTGGCCAACCGCAACTATACTCTTCGCGGACTCTACACCTACTCCAGCGGATTCAACGACAAGGGCTGGGCAGTGAGCGCCGGCATCACCTACCGCTGGGCCAACCGCGGCTATGTGGAGGGCACATTCTACAACTCGCTCTCCTACTATCTGGGCGTGCAGAAGAAGTGGCAAAACGGCCACTCGCTGAGCATCAGCACCTGGGGCAACCCTACCGAGCGAAGCACCCAGGGAGCCTCTACCGATGAGGTATACTGGCTCGCCAACGACTACTATTACAACCCCTACTGGGGCTACCAGAACGGCAAGAAGCGCAGCTCGCGCGTGGTAAACGACTTTGCGCCATCACTCATCGCCACATGGGACTGGAACATCTCCGACAAGATGAAGCTCACCACCAGCCTCTTCGGCAAATATTCCATCTACAAGAGCACCAAGCTCAACTACAGCAACTCGGAAAACCCACAGCCAGACTACTGGAAGAATCTGCCTTCGAGCTACTACTACGTATGGGATACAGGAGGACAAGACGCCATCCTGAGCAACAACGCCACAGCCTGGGACAGTTGGAACCAATCGTACAACTACTGGACAGCCAGCAAGGCAAACCGTCAAATCAATTTCGACCGCCTGATATGGGCCAACCAGAAGGCATCCGCCAACGGCAACGACGCCCTCTACTTCATCCAGGCGAAGCACAACAACAACCTGAACGTGACCCTGTCGTCAGCTCTCACCACGAAGCTGAGCAAGAAGTCGCAGCTCGTGAACGGCATCATGCTGGGCACCAACTACGGCCGCCACTACCAGACCATGGAGGATCTTCTGGGCGGCACCATCTATCACAACATCAACACCTATGCCCTGGGCAAATATCCTGCAAACGACTCACGCGTGCAGTACGACCTGCGCAACCCCAACGCCCTGGTGGGCGAAGGCGACAAGTTTGGCTACGACTACCGCATCGACGTGCAGAAGGCCAACGCCTGGAGCAGCTACACCGCCGAGTTCTCACGCTTCCAGGCAATGGTGAGCGGCAGGATAGGCTACACCGGCATGAAGCGCCACGGCTACATGCAGAACGGCATGTTTGCCGACAACTCCTACGGAGCCAGCGGCACAGCCCACTTCCTTGACGGCGGAGCCAAGGCCAGCCTCAACTTCGACGCAGGCAGAGGCCACGCCTTCAAGATAGGCGCAGGCTACGAATGGCGCGCCCCACAGGCCAGCACAGCCTTTGTATCGCCCGAGCAGAACAACGACTTCGTGCAGAACCTGAAGAACGAGCGCGTGTTCTCATCCGAGGTGAGCTACCAGTACCAGAACGCCTGGCTGCACGCCAACCTGAGCGGATACTACAGCCACATGGACCACGTGACCGAATGGCAGAACTTCTTCTTCGACGACATCAACTCGTTCTCTTACGTGAGCATGACGGGCATCAAGAAGGCTTACTATGGTGTGGAGGCCGGACTCGACTTCAAGCTAGCCTCATGGCTCAACCTCAAGACTCTGGGCACCATCAGCGAGGCGAAAAACCTGAACAACGCCCGCGTGACCTACCTCAACTCGACATCCGCCGAGATGACATCAGAGACTGTATATAATAAGAACATGCGCGAGAGCGGAACTCCGCTCACCGTGGCAAGCATCGGACTGGACTATCACAAGGGTGGATGGTACATCGACGTGAACGCCAACTACTACGACCGCATCTACCTCTCCTACTCTCCCAGCAGCCGCTATTTCAGCACCCTGACCACACGCCAGGCGGCATGGAAAGCCAACCCGACGCTGAACCAGCGCGTCTTCGACGACGACAACAATTTCGTAGACGGCGCACTCGACCAGATGAAGGGACACGGAGGATGGATGGTAGACCTCAGCGTGGGCAAGAGCGTGCGCCTGAAGCACGGCAGCCTGAACTTCAACCTGATGCTCACCAACGTGCTGAACAACCGCAAGATAGTATCGGGCGGCTACGAGCAGAGCCGAAGCGACTATACCGTGAACAGCACCACGGGCGAATATAGCAACACCCGCGTGTACAAGTTCTCGAAGAACCCGAAGAAGTACTACGTGTTCGGCACCAACGGCATGTTCCAGGTATCATACAGATTCTAAAACATCACGACAATGAAAAAGATAAAATATATAGCAATGGCACTCATCAGCCTCGCCTTCACGGCATGTATGGACAGCGGCTATGGCGACCCCGACTTCAGCGACGGCAAGGCCCCATGCGGCAACAACGACATCACCGAGACCAACGTGATTTCCATCGCCAGCCTGATGAGCAAATATAAGTCTTACAACACCACCTACACCCAGGTGACTGAAGACTTGCAGATCAAGGGCATCGTGACGGGCAACGACGTGGGCGGCAACCTCTACAACGAGGTGTCGCTACAAGACGAATCGGGAGCCCTCCTGGTGTGCATCAACGCCAGCGGCATCTACGGCTACCTGCCAGTGGGCCAGGAAGTGCTCATCAACATGAAGGGTCTCTACATCGGCGGCTACAGCAAGCAGATGGAGATAGGAGGCGTCTACACCAACACGAAGACCGGAGCGCAGTCGATAGGCAAGGCCGACCGCTACGTGTGGGAACAGCACTACAAGCTCATCGGCACCGCCGACAAGAGCAAGGCAGAGGCTATGTGCAAGACCATCACAAAGCCCGGCGAACTCGACCTCGACAAGGATGCGGCCAAGCTCATCACCCTGAAAGGCGTGAAATTCAAGAATGCTGACGGCTCGACGGTGTTTGCACCCAGCTCCAGTACCAGCAGCGTGAACCGAGAGCTGCAGGGCATCAACAGCAGCACAATGGTAGTGCGCACCAGCCCATACGCCAAGTTTGCCAACGCCACCCTGCCTACGGGCACAGTAGACATCACGGGCATCTTCACCCGCTACAACAACGTTTGGCAGATACTCGTGCGCACCAGCGACGATATCAAGACCGCCCAGTAAGAACACATTATATAATATATTGTAATAAAAAAGAGACAAGATTATGAAAAAGTATATATTTTCAGTATTGATGGCAGCCATGGCCGCCTTCACTTTCAGCAGCTGCGAAGACGTGCCAGCCCCCTACAACTCTCCCAGCCAGCCGGAGAATCCCGACACGCCAGACACCCCTGCCGGCGAAGCCAAGGGTACAGGTACGGCAGCAGACCCATTCAACTGTGCAGCAGCCGCAGCCTACTGCAAGTCATTGGGAAGCGGCGTAGAGTCGACCAATGACGTTTACATCAAGGGTAAGATCAAGAGCATAGAAGAGGCTTACAACGCCAACTACGGCAACTGCTCCGTAACCTTGGTAGACGAAGGCACCAGCTCCACCTTTAAGGTTTGGCGTGCCTACTACTTCAACAACAAGAAATGGACGGCCGACGGCAAGGAGCTGAAAGAGGGCGACGAGGTAGTGTTCTGTGGAAAGGTGGTCAACTATCAGGGCAACACACCTGAAACCGTACAGAGCAAGGCATACCTCATATCCATCAACGGCGAGAGTGGAACTGAAAATCCCGACACACCTGTCACTGGCGAAGCCAAGGGCGACGGCACCGAAGCCAACCCATTCAACAGCGTAGCAGCTACCAAGGAAGCCAGCAAGCTGGCCGCAGGCGAAAAAACTACCGACACATACTATATCAAAGGCAAGATACAGGAAGTGAAATACCAGTACAGCACCAAGTATGGCAGTGCATCAGTATACATCGCCGACGATGACAAGAGCACAACATTCTATGTGTACGGTCTTTATTACTTCGGTGGTGAGAAATGGAAAGAAGGAGACACAGAGCTCAAGGTTGGCGACGAAATCGTAGTTTGCTGCCAGCTCCTCAACTACAACGGCACTCTGGAGACCAACCAGGGCGGCAAGCTCATCTCGCTCAACGGCAAGACCAGCGGCGAGACCAAGCCTGACACCCCCGACACCCCCGACACACCAAGTGGAGAGACTTACGACAATGGAACTTTTGAAAACTGGGAAAGCAGCAAGCCAACAAACTGGAATACAAATTCAGCAGGAAACGCAACTGTATCACAAAGTGAAGATGCCCATGGTGGAAAATATTCCGTCAACGTAGCTGGAGCAAGCTCCAACAAGCGTCTCGGCTACAAAGCCATCAGTCTCAAAGCCGGCACATACACTATGAAATTCTATGCCAAGGCCGGATCGGACAAGGGCGCTTCACTCAACCTTGGATATGTGGCAGTCAACGACGGTACTGTAGATTCACAGAACTACAAATACAACAACAATTACGTGAGTGTCACGAACTCGGAATGGACACTTGTAGAACAAGAAATCACCATTAGCGCAGATGGCACATACAGTGTAGTCATCATGAACTCCAAGAAGCCAGGTGGCGATGTTCTCATTGATGATTTCACCCTCACACTGAACGGCACAGCCATCATCAAGTAAGCAACATTCCCCATCCTCTCCCATCGAGGGCGATGGGGATTTTCATCAAAAAGATTACAACATGAGAAAATCAAACTTTTATCTGATTGCCCTCGCCTCCCTCCTCGCCTTCACGGCATGCGGGAGCGACAGCAACGCACTCGAAGGCATCGACCGCCCATCGAGCGGTTCCAATTCAGGCTCTGGCAGTGATTCCGGCTCCACCTCCAGCGCCAACACCAACAAGAACGTAGCCACCGCCACCATGCCACAGGTGGTGAGAAACGCCATAGGCGGACTGGAATTTCCCAAGCTGAAAGACAACGGCACCAGCTATGCCGTGGTACACATGGACGGCAATAACATCACATACAGCACAGAGTGGGACGACAGCAAGAAGGCCCAGCGCTGGAGCTGCTTCACCTTCAACACCTCCAACTCGGTACAGAACGTTTCGCGCTGGAAGCCAACCGACGGCAGTCGCCAATACCCCTACGACACCGACCTGAAGGAGCAGTGGGGCATCACCGACTTCACCGAAGACCCGATGCCTACAATCCAAGGCTTCGACCACGGCCACATCTGCGCTTCTGCCGACAGAAAGCAAACGCTCACCCAGCAGAAGCAGACATTCTTCATGACCAACATGCAGCCACAATACAGCAATTTCAACCAGCAAGGCGTATGGTATCAGATGGAGAGCACACTGAGAAACATCACCCCCAAGAAGGACACAGACACCCTCTTCGTAGTGAAAGGCGGCACCATCGACACCGTGGGCGACGACTCCAACATCCTGGGCTGGAAGAAAAACGGCGCATCGAGCGACACGCAGCTGGCAGGTTACATCCCCGTGCCCAAATACTTCTTCGTGGCGGTATTGGAGAAAATGTACAACAGCACATCCAAGGCCTACGAATACCATGCCTTCGGCTACTGGTTCAAGCACGTGAACGAGGCGATGGCCTCCACCGACAAGCTGAGCAACTACGTGGTGAACATCGACGAGCTGGAGCAGAAGACCGGCATCGACTTCTTCTGCAACCTGCCTGATAACATAGAGAAGCAAGTGCAGGCGACAACCCTCACCAGCATCAAGACATACTGGGGGATGAAGTAACCCCCCTCTACATCCGTACCAAGAAAGTCCCCATCCCCTTCTCTATCGAAGGCGATGGGGATTTCCATATCACATGCAAACAGATTCACTTTAACCTGTATTATTCATAGGTACGCTTTTCCAAGTAGAATTTGTTCTAATTTTACTACAATAAATCTGTACAGAGAGAATTTTCATCCTGTTTCTCTGAAAATA
>CAVGLH010000060.1:0-12558 GCA_963630065.1 Bacteroides fragilis
TGGAACGATGACGAGTACTAATCGTCTGTCGAAAGATTAAATCAGTACAAGATACTGTTAATGAGCTATATAGACGATTTCTTCCGAAATATCTATATGGCTTTTACCGTCTTTTCACTCTTACTGTGTTTTCTAATAAAAAAAGTTAATAGTTTCGGCGGTATGTTGTGCGTATCGCTGATTCTTTGTATTTTTGCAATACGCTTTCCTATGAGAAGGGAGTGGCATTTTATACTTAAAAATGATGAGGTTGGAACGTTTTATCTTGACAGGTTTGATGATGATTTGCACCTTGGCGACAAGGGCGCAATACGATCCCGTGTATAGTCATTATTTCGATATGGAACCAACCTTCAACCCTGCGTCGGTAGGAAAGCAGGAGAAACTCAACGTGACCGCTGCCTATGCACTCAGCTTCGCAGGATTCGAGAACAATCCGCGTACCTTTCAGGTTGCGGGCGATATGCCATTCCTGTTTCTCAACCAGCGGCATGGGGCGGGTCTCGGACTGCAGAGTGACCAGATAGGACTCTTCACCCACCAGAAACTTACCCTGCAGTATGCCTTTCGCAAGAAAATGCTGGGCGGAACGATCAGTCTGGGCGTGCAGGGTGGAGTCATCAGCGAGAAGTTTGAGGGAAGCAAGGTGGAGCTGGGTGAATCTGGAGACCCCGCCATCGCCACAACCGATGTCAACGGAAGCGGGTTCGACCTGGGCTTTGGACTCTACTATCAACGGCGCAGTTGGTATGCCGGCCTGTCGGCGCAGCATCTCACCTCACCCACCATCCAACTGGGGGAAACGAGCGAGCTGAAGATAGATCCCGTGTATTATTTCACAGCAGGATACAATATTCGGTTGAGAAATCCGTTTTTAACTATAAAGCCATCTCTTCTCGTGCGATATGATGGTACCACCTGGCGGGGCGACCTGACGGGAAGACTCGTATATCAATATGAGAAAAAGATGCTGTATGGTGGCGTGACCTATAGTCCTGACCGTTCGGCGACCCTGCTCTTGGGGGGCAGCTTCCACGGCGTAGTGTTGGGCTACAGCTACGAGGCCTATACCTCCCGGCTCAACATAGGCAATGGTAGCCACGAACTCTTTGTGGGCTATCAGACCGACCTGCATTTGGGGAAGAAAGGCCGGAACAGGCATCAGAGTGTAAGAATACTATAACGGCAACATAGAATAAAAATAGAATAGAAAGACAATGAGAAAGAACATATCGCTTCTCGGCGCATTATTGGCCCTCCTGGCACTGAGCGGATGCTTCAGCGCCAAGTCCACTTCCCTCTCTGGAAGGGGTGGCGAGGTAGTGGGCGTTGGCGGCAGGAGCTTTGCTGAACCCACTCCCTATGGCATGGTGAAGGTGAACCGGGGATTCCTGAGGATGGGACTGGAGACCCAGGACACACTTTGGGGAATGAAGACCCCGCAGAAAGATATTTCTGTGGACGGATTCTGGATGGACGATACGGAAATCACCAACTCCGAGTACAAGCAGTTTGTGGCCTACGTGAGAGACTCCATCCTGCGCACCCGACTCGCCGACCCCGCCTATGGCGGTGACGAGACCTATATGATCACCGAGGATAAGAACGGCGACCCGGTGCCACCCCGTGTGAATTGGAAGAAGGCATTGCCACGCAAACCCAACGAGGATGAGCAGAGAGCCTACGAGAGCCTCTATGCGACCAATGCGGCGACTGGCGAGAAGCTCCTCGACTGGCGGCAGCTGAACTATAAGTATGAGGTCTACGATTATACCGCCGCCGCCCAGCGCAAGTTTAGAATCAATCCCCAGGAGCGCACCTTCAACACCGATGTGAAGGTGAACCCTGACGAGGTGGTGATGATATCCAAGGACACTGCCTTCTACGATGACGAGGGAAGAGTGGTGCGGGAGACTATCAACCGCCCTCTCTCCGGCCCCTGGGACTTCCTCAATACCTACATCGTGAACGTTTATCCCGACACCACTTGTTGGGTGAACGACTTCAAGAACGCTGACAATGAGACCTATCTGAGGAGCTATTTCAGCAACCCCGCCTACAACGACTATCCCGTAGTGGGCGTGACCTGGGAGCAGGCCAATGCCTTCTGTGCCTGGCGCACCGACTACCTGCTGAAAGGTCTGGGCTCCGAGGCTCGCTTTGTGCAGCGCTACCGGTTGCCCACAGAGGCCGAATGGGAGTATGCTGCCCGGGGGAAGAACCAGAGAGAATTCCCCTGGGACAATGCCGACGTGAAGAACGGAGACGGCTGCTACTATGCCAACTTCAAGCCAGACCGCGGCAACTATGCCAAGGACGGCAACCTGATAACCAGCAAGGTGGGCATCTATTCGCCCAACAGCAATGGGCTCTATGACATGGCTGGCAACGTGGCGGAATGGACGAGCACCATATATACCGAGGCCGGGGTGGACGCCATGAGCGACCTAAACCCCAATCTGCAGTACAATGCCGCACTGGAAGACCCCTATCGATTGAAGAAAAAGAGCGTGAGGGGCGGATCGTGGAAAGACCCCGAATCGATGGTGAGGTCGGCATGGAGATCGTGGGAATATCAAAACCAGCCCCGCTGTTACATCGGATTCCGCTGCGTGAGGAGCTTCGCCACCACCAGCAGCGGCAAACAGAAACCCTCTAAAAAAAGGAGATAACAAACATGAGCTCATACAATAAATACAACATCGTGTACCACCTGCAGAAATGGCTGGACAGTGTGCCTGGACAGACATTTCTCAACTATGCTTACAGCTGGGGTGCCTCCATCGTGATAGCAGGAACACTCTTCAAGCTGACTCATCTGCCCGGAGCCAATCTCATGCTCTTCCTGGGAATGGGAACTGAAATCTTGGTGTTTTTCCTCTCGGCCTTCGACCGCCCCTTCGACAAGACGGCGGAAGGGCGCGACTTGCCTTCCCATGTCGAGGAGGCAGAGACGGAGCCAGACGAACAGATAGCCCCGATAGCACCCGAACCCAGTGTCGCCCCCGCCCCAGTGGTGGAAGCCCCCATCATACAGGCCATCCCGGCAAATCCAGAGATGGCGGATGTGCAGAGCCAGTATGTGGATCAGCTGAAAAATCTGGTGGAGACGCTTGGCAAGGTGAACGAGCAAAGCACCCGATTGGCCCGTGACAGCGAAGAGATGGAGAACCTGAACCGCACACTGACAGGCATCAGCCGCGTGTACGAGATGCAGCTGAAGAGTGCCAGCCAGCAGATAGGCACTCTCGACCAAATCACCGAGCAGACCAAGATGATGGCCAGGCAGATAGAGCAACTGAACAGTATCTACACCCGAATGATAGATGCGATGACCGCGAACTTAAAGGAAAAATAAATGGCAATCAAGAAAAGACCCCTTTCGCCCCGTCAGAAGATGATCAACCTGATGTATGTGGTCCTGATGGCGATGCTTGCACTGAACACCCCCACCGACGAGGAGTTTGGTGTCAAGGGGAAGTCTGTGGTCGAGAAAATCAAGAAAAGCCTCGCCGACGAGGACACGGGAATGAAACAGGCTAGGAAGGAGGTGGACCTGGTGGAACTGAATGTCAGCCAGCTGGATGCCTTCGTGATACCCGAGAAAACTACACTCTATGCCGGCGAACGCTTCAACTCAAGGGTGGTGATGGCTGCTGTGGACAGTACGCAGCGGCCTGAAATCTATGTGAACGGTACTCGCCTGAATCCCGAGAATGGAAGGTATAGTTTCGTGGCTGGTGGAGAAGGCGAGCACCAGTTTGGCGGCTACATCCTCATGAAGGGCAAGAACGGCGAGATGATGCGCCGCAATTTCACTCAGAAATATACTGTGCTCCCCGTGCCCAACACCGTCACCGTGGCCGCCGACCTGATGAACGTGCTTTATGCTGGCTATGCCAACCCTGTAAGCATCAGTGTGCCGGGTGTTCCGGCCAATGCAGTTTCTGCGTCGATGACGGGAGGTAGTTTGGTGTCGAAAGGCAACGGCCATTTCATCGCCACCCCTTCAGCCGTGGGGAGCGATGTGACCATCCATGTGACGGCACGCGACAAGGGACAGACCCGCAGTATGCCACCATTCACCTTCCATGTGAGAAAACTCCCAGACCCCACCGCCTACATAGCCATGGGTACCGACCGCTTCCGGGGAGGAGCCATGCCGAAGGCCTCGCTGATGGGAGCGGGCGGCATTCAGGCTGCTATCGATGACGGACTGCTCGACATCCCCTTCAAGGTGTTGGGCTTCGAGACAGTCTTCTTCGATAACATGGGCAACGCCATCCCCCTGGCATCTGCTGGAGCTAACTTCTCCGACCGTCAGCGCGAGGAATTCCGCAAGTTGTCGAGAAACCGCCGATTCTACATCACCCACGTCAAGGCTATGGGCCCCGACGGCATCACTCGCAGTCTGCCTTCGGCCATGGAAGTCATTGTAAGATAAGAAAAAACAAGGAACATGAGAAAGATATGGATCATAATGGTGTTGCTGGCCTTGGTGACAGGTGCCAGCGCACAGCCGGAGGCTCGCCGGAAGCAGGCGCAGAAAGCGGCACAGAAGACGAACGCCGACAACGAGACGTTGCGTGCCCGTCTCTATTTCCCCACAGCTATCCCGATGGACGAGGACGTGGTGTGGAGGCGCGACATCTATCGCGAGCTTGACCTCAACGATGCGGCCAACGCTCCGCTTTACTATCCAGTGGAACCAACGGACGGAAAGATGAACCTTTTTACCTGGCTCTTCAAACTGATGTTTACAGGGAAGATTTCTGCCTACCAGTACCGTATGGACGGCAACGAGAGTTTCGCCGCCACCGACCGTCTGCTGCCCAAGACTTTCCTGGACAATTATCACATCTACTATGAGAAGACGGAAAACGGAAAAGTACACATCGACAACAGCGACATCCCGTCGGCCGAGGTGAAATCTTATTACCTGAAGGAGACCTCCTACTACGACCAGAAGACGGCCACCTTCCATACCAAGGTGTTGGCTCTCTGCCCTGTGATGATGCGTGATGACGACTTTGGCGACTCTGGCAACAAATATCCCCTCTTCTGGGTGAAGTATGACGATCTGGCTCCCTATCTCACCAAACTGGAGCTGATGACGAGCAGCGTGAATAATGCTGCCGTGATGAGTGCTGAGGACTATTTCGCCCAAACGCGATACAAGGGTAAGATATACAAGACCAACAATATGCTGGGCAAGACCCTAGCGCAGTATTGTCCCTCCGACACGGCCATGGCCAAGGAGCAGAAGCGTATCGAGGCCGAACTGGCCACCTTCGAGAAAAACATCTGGGGCGACCAGGCACGAAAGGACTCGCTGGACAGCATCGCCAATAAGGAGAACAACATGAAGGAAAAACGGCAGAAGGTGAAGACCACCAACCGACGTGTGAAGGAACGCAAAGTGAAGGAGAAAACCGTTTCGTCGAGCGGTTCGGCCAGGGTGACGGTGAGACGTCAGAGACACTAATTAATGTTTAGAAGATTAAAAATAGGTATGAAAAAAGTATTATCAATAGGTATGATGGCTATGGCCATAATGTGTGCGACAAGTGCGAAGGCACAAGTGAAGTTTGGTCTGAAAGGCGGTCTTGATGTAACGAGCATATCGCTGAGCAACAGTGTGTTCGACGCTTCCAACAGAACGGGCTTCTTCGTGGGTCCCACGCTCAAGCTAACCGTGCCCATCGTGGGGCTGAGCTTCGACGTGGCAGCCTTGTACGACCAGAAGGAGGCCAAGGTGACAGCCGACAATACCAGTGAGACCACCATGAGGCAGAAATCCATCAATATCCCTGTGAACATCCGATATGGATGGGGCCTGAGCAGCTTGGCTAACTTATTCCTCTTTGCCGGTCCACAGTGGGGCATCAACGTGGGCGACCAGGACTTCAAGTGGAACGACAATAGCTCGTATTCATTGAAGAAGTCAAACTTCAGTGTGAATGTGGGTTTGGGTGTCACCCTGATGAGTCATCTGCAGGTGTCGGCCAACTACAACATTGCCTGTGGCAAGACGGCGGATGTGACATGGAAAAACGCTAGCAACCAAATCGTGGCGGGAGACAGTAAGAACAACTCCTGGCAGATAGCCTTGGGCTATTGGTTCTAATCAGCCCCCCTTACATATTAAAATATATAAAAGCAGGTATTCAATGATGGGTATCTGCTTTTTTATTGCTATCTTTGCATTCGATATGAAGTATGTTGATGTGATATTGCCGCTCCCGCTCGACGGAACTTTCACTTATTCTGTCCCCGAAGGGATGGAAGGTAATGTCGTGTCTGGCAAACGAGCCTTGGTGCCCCTTGGTAAGAGCAAAAAGTATATTGCCATGATAGTGGGGGCGCATGATGAGAAACCTAACTTTGAGTGCAAACCTATCGAGGCCGTGCTCGATGAGCAACCAACTCTCTTGCCCCAGCAGTATAAACTTTGGCAATGGATAAGCAACTACTACATATCATCGCTTGGCGATGTATATAATGCGGCGATGCCTGCCGGAATGAAATCCACGGAGAAGTTCAAGCCAAAGATGGAACTCTATGTGGAACTATCTGTCAATTACCGCAATGAGCAAGCCCTGCATGTGGCACTCACGATGGTGCAAAGAGCCTTGAAACAAATGAAGGTACTCACCACCTTTCTTTCTCTCTCCCATTGGGATAGTCTGGAAGGGGACACTCCTCGTGAGGGAATCAAACGGGTGACCAAGGAGGAACTCATGAATGAGGCCCACTGCACGGCAGCAGTTGTCAAGGCATTGATAGACCGTGGCATTCTCTTCACCTATGAACAGGAGGTGGGACGACTCAACACCGCTGGGGAGGCGCACTTTGAGATGATAAAGCCTCTCTCCATGCCCCAGCAGGATGCCTACAACCAGATATTGATGCGGATGATGTCGAAAAACGTGGTGCTCTTGCACGGCGTGACATCGAGCGGAAAGACCGAGATATACATCCATCTTATCAAGAAAGCGATAGAAGACCACAAGCAGGTGCTCTATCTCCTGCCTGAGATAGCCCTCACCGTGCAAATCATGGAACGCCTCCATAAGGTGTTTGGCGACCGTCTGGGCATCTACCACTCCAAATACAGCGATGCAGAAAGGGTGGAAATCTGGCAGAAACAACTGTCTGCCCAACCTTATGATGTCATCTTGGGAGCAAGAAGCGCAGTATTCCTGCCCTTCCAAAACCTTGGACTGGTGATTATCGATGAGGAGCATGAGACGAGTTTTAAACAGCAAGACCCCGCTCCCCGCTATCATGCCCGCAGTGCGGCAATAGTGCTTGCCAGTATGTATCCCGATGCCAAGGTGCTGCTGGGCACCGCCACACCATCGCTGGAGAGCTACTACAATGCCCAGCAGGGCAAGTATGGGTTGGTGACGCTGACAACGAGATACCAGGAAGTGCAACTGCCCGAGATACAGGTGGTGGACATCAAGGACTTGCGCCACCGCAAGATGATGACGGGTGCCTATTCGCCACAATTGTTGGCGGCGGTGAGGGAGGCGCTGAAGAACGGCGAACAAGCCATCCTCTTCCAAAACCGCCGTGGCTTCGCCCCAATGATAGAGTGCAAGGTGTGCGGATGGGTGCCGAAATGCAAAAACTGCGATGTATCGCTCACCTTGCACAAGAGCATCAACCTCCTGACCTGCCACTATTGTGGCTATACCTATCCCGTGCCCACCGTGTGTCCCAACTGCGGCAGCACGGAACTGATGGGGAAGGGCTTGGGAACGGAACGCATTGAGGACCAGGTGGCCGACATCTTCCCCGAGGCCCGCATAGCCCGAATGGACCTGGATACAACGAGGACAAGGAATGCCTACGAGCGGCTCATCGCCGATTTTTCCTCAGGAAAGACCAATCTCCTGATAGGCACGCAGATGGTGTCCAAGGGCTTGGACTTCGACAAGGTGAGTGTGGTGGGTATCCTCAACGCCGACTCCATGCTCGACTATCCCGACTTCCGTGCCTACGAGCATGCATTCATGATGATGGCGCAGGTGAGCGGAAGGGCGGGGCGGAAAGGAAAGCGTGGGTTAGTGATATTGCAGACCAAGAATCCCGACCTGCCCGTCATCGACCAGGTGGTGCGTAATGACTACGAGGGGCTTTTCCTGGGAATCCTGGAGGAGAGAAGGACATTCCATTATCCCCCCTTTTTCCATTTGGTCAATGTCTACTTGAAGCACAAGGATGAAAAGATATGCCAGCAAGCCAGCTTTGAATTGGCCAAGACATTGAGAGGGTGGTTTGGCGAAAGAATACTTGGCCCCGACAAACCTGCCGTGGCAAGGGTGAAGACGATGAACATCCGGAAGATTGTCATCAAGCTGGAGAACGGCATCGACCAGAAGAAAGTGAGGGAATATCTGAAGTATGCCCGCCAGATAATGGAAAAAGCCCCGAAATTCGGGGCTTTGCAAATATACTATGATGTAGATCCGATGTAAGTTTAAAAATTAATATCCAATCCCATGGCAAACACGTTGTTGTTGCGGGTGTAGCTGGAACTGTACACCTGCTGGGTGCTCTCCACCTTCTCGCTGGTGCGCTTGTGGCGATAGAACGTGCGGAAGTAGGCGATGCTCAGGTCCATCTTCTTGTTGATATGGTATACACCGCCGAGACCCACGGAGTTGGAGCTTACTACGAACGACTTGTCGTCCATATAGCGGGCCACGTTGTCGGTCTCCACTCCTTCGTCGGGCAGACCGTAGTTGGTGCTCTGCCAACCCGTGCTGACAGTCAGTTTCTTGCAGATGTCATATTCTACACCGGCATTATACTCCAAGGTGCCGCGGTCCAATTTCTTGTTTCGCTTCTCATAGGAAGTGGAGTTGCGGTCGTCGAACCAGTGGAAGCCCACGTTGATGCGGAGGGCATCTATCGGACTGTAGCCTGCTCCCACGGTGAGGTAGGCCGGGATGTCGGCTGCCACCTTCTTTCCGTCCTCATATTCGCCGATGGCTTCCTCCAGTTTTGTGTCAAACTGCGTCTTCAGTCCGGCCATGGTAGCCGTTACGGTAGGGTCGCCAAGGGCTGTCGATGTCATTCTCTCGGCCATCGCCTTGGCATTGTCCTGCGGATAACCTTTCTTGACGAAGGTTGTGGTGAGGGCACCGACGAGCGATGTGGAGAGATTGCTGGCCAGATTGCCGATGCTGGGTGCTTGGTTCACCGACTTGTTTTTCAGCCTCATACGAGTCTTGAACTCATACTTGGCGGAGAAATTCCATCGGCCTGTCTTGAAGTCTACACCGATGATGGGCGTGAATCCCGTTCCGCTCTGGTCGCAGCTCAGCTCGATGTTGGCGGCGTTCTCCTTGGAGGGGTCCAGCACCTGGTAGAGAGGCAACGCTCCCACTTTGATATTCTTCACATATCCATAATAATTGCATGAGGCATAGACCCCGCGCACGCCAGCGAAGGCACTGAAATGGTCGTTGAACTTATAGGCCGCTCCGAGGGAGAGACCGTAATAATACTGTCGGCCATGCATATAACTCTCATAGCTATACTTGCCCTGCGAACCGAAGGCTTGGTCGGTGGTGAAAATTTGGACGGGCATTCCGGCTGCATTGCTGACTGCATTGTCTAAGGCACCGGCCAACTGGCAGGCACCTGCTGCAGTCTCGGAGACAATCTTCTCAAAGGAACCCAGACCATTGTCGAAGGTACATTTTCCGCCTCCGCCCGTGAGCGCAAAGTTGGCCTGGAACGACCATTTGCCTTTGTTGTAGGCATACTGGAAGGAGGGGATGGCGGGAGCGAAAGCCTTTCCCTTGAACTCGCGGGGAGTGGTGGGGTTATTGGTGTTGTTGGTGAACAAAGTATAGTCGTTCTCTATCGTACGACTTTGGAAAGCCAACTGCCAGTTGATGGACAGATGGTGACCGTCACCCATGAATACGACTCCAGCCGGGTTGTAATATACTCCATCGATACCTATCGAAGCCTCGCGGCTCATCATTCTGTTGAACGCTACGTTCTGATTGGTGTTGGTGAGCAAACCGCCGGCAAAGGCAGGGGTTGCGCCAGCCATCGCAATGGCAAGGCCAACTGCTTTGATTTTCTTCATTATTTTGATAATTTTTGATAAAAACGTCCGCAAAGGTAATTATAATGTTCGATTTTACCACATGTGAGTAGGTAGCTTTAAAGTATATTAACATAAAAAGCCCTTTTTGTTGCACATATAAAAGTATTTGTGCAACAAAAAGGGCTTTGTTGGAATGTCTCGCAAGAGCATTTTTTATTTAAATCCAGCCTTTTGGTTTTTCCTCGTTCTCCGTCTTGAGATTGGGGTAGGAGATGCGGGTGTGGTAGATGGACTTGAGGCGGTCTATCAGCACCAGTTTGGCCAAGGCAATGTCGCGGAAAGTGATGGGGCATTCCTTGAAGAATCCAGCGTTAACCTGCCAGTCGATCAATTTGTTGACCAGTTCGCTGATGGTCTCCTCCGTATACTCGGGAAGTGACCGAGAGGCTGCCTCTACGGTGTCGGCCATCATCAGGATGGCCTGTTCGCGGGTGAAGGGGTTGGGACCGGGATATTCGAACAGCGATTTGTCCACTACCTCGTTGGGGTGTTTGTTGCAGTAGTTGACATAGAAATACTTGGTGAACCCACACCCGTGGTGGGTGGTGATGAAGTCCTTGATGATGCCTGGAAGTCCCACTTTCTCAGCCAGTTTCTGCCCCTCGTATACATGGTTGATGATAATCTGCGCACTCTCCATGTCGTTGAGCTGGTCGTGGGGGTTTACGCCGGCCTGGTTTTCCGTGAAGAACACGGGGTTGGTCATCTTTCCTATGTCGTGGTAGAGTGCGCCCGTACGCACTAGCAGGCTGTTGGCCCCGATGCGGTTGGCTATCTCCGAGGCCAGGTTGCCCACGGTAATGGAGTGCTGGAAGGTGCCGGGGGCTATCTCGCTCATGTTGCGCAGCAGTCCCTTGTTGGTGTTGGACAGCTCGAAGAGCGTGACGTTGCTGGTGAAGCCGAACATCTTCTCGATGATGTACATCAGCGGATAGGAGAGCAAGAGGAAGATGCCGTTTAGGGTGAAATAGGTGTACATGCTGGGGTCGATGTTGAACACCTGGTTGTATTGCATCAGCTGCAGGGCCAGGTAGACTACGCCGCTGGCCACCGCCACCAAGAGGGCGGTGAAGAAAATCTGCGACCTCTTGCTCAACTCGCGCAGACTGTAGATGGCCACAAGTCCCGAGGCCAGTTGCACGATGATGAACTCATACTGGTATTTCACCGCTGCGGCACAGATGAGAATCAGCGTGACATGGGTGATAAAGGCCGTGCGGGAGTCAAGGAACACCCTGACGAATATCGGAGCCATGGCGAAGGGGATGATGTAGACGCTGAAGAAATTGTGTTTCACCATGAGCGAAACGAGGATGGGGAAGAGCATGACCATCGCATAGAGCATGGTGATGTTGCGCGGCTTGTCGAAATAATCCTTGCGGAAGAGCGACAGGTAGCTGGTGAACATCATCACCAGGATAAAGACGAACAGCACCTGGCCGATGATGGTGGTGGTGATCTCGTCCTCGGTGGAGCTGCGGCGCTTCATCTCCTTCTCGAAGGAGTTGAGTACGCGATATGTGTAGTCGTTGATAATCTCGCCGCGGTCCACCACCTTCTGTCCGCTCATCACCATGCCGCTGGCCAGTGGGATGCTGCTGAGCAAGTCGGCTTTCTCGGTCTCCGACCGCTCCTTGTCATACACCATGTTGGGCTCAATGTAGTTGTTGAGATTGCAGCGGGAGAGCAGCTGCCGCTGGGCGGCGAGCCTCTCGTCAAAGAAGAGGCGCTCGTAGGCGGCGATGGTAGAGTAGAAAGAGTCCACGGGCACGCTCCTCACAATCTTGCCGCTGATGATGCGCAGCATGCTCGTGGTGTCCTTGTAGATGCGGTTGTATTCCGTGGTGTTGATGATGCCCGTGTCGTAGAGTTTCCTCATTTGGGAGGCAATTAGGTCTACGTATTCTTGGGGCAGGCCAGGGATGCCCTGACTGTAGTCCTTGAGAAACCGGTTTACCTGCTGCTCTCCCTTCTCGGGATTGGTGGTGTAATAGGGCTGGAACTGCCTGAGCAGGGAGTCTTGCTCGTGCTTGATGGCCTCGTCGGTCTTGTAGATGGGGAAGTCGAACTGGGTAATGACAGAGCTGTACATCCATGGTTTGCCGATGTCGTAGCGATACTGCCTCCCCTCGTTGCGAGGAAGGAACCAGACGATGATGGCCACCGTGAGGCACACCAGGCTTGTCTTGATAGCGAATTTGCGCCAATAGTTCTCTTCTGGGTTGTTGAATATGCTCATTTTTCTGCTTTTTCTTACTTAATTTATATTTCCCGTGCGAAAATACGAAAAAAAACTCTTATAATAGCAAAAAAAGATGTATTTTTGCAGAAAATTTAGAAAATAGCTATTTTTTGTAAGATGACAGATAGAAAAGTTAGGGTGCGTTTTGCGCCCAGTCCTACTGGTGCTTTGCACATCGGCG
>CAVGLH010000061.1:0-12523 GCA_963630065.1 Bacteroides fragilis
ATGTCGGAAGACATCGACATGCTTGCGGAAGCAAAGGGATTATCCAGAGAAAACACCATCGCCAAGCTCAAGGAGCATTACGACGGTTACCATTTTGCAGGTGTATCTCCCGATGTATTCAATCCATACAGTTTGCTCAACTGCTTCTCTGAGCGAAATTTCGGCGCCTACTGGTTCGGTTCGGGCACGCCCACCTACCTTATTAATATGCTGAGGAAATTTGACGTCCTGCCCACCAAAATCGCCCCCATCGACGCTCTGGCCTCAGCCTTCGACGCACCGACAGAGAACATGAAGACCATCACCCCCTTGCTCTACCAGAGCGGTTACGTCACCATCAAGGAGTATGACGAAGACACCTCCCTCTACACCCTCGACATCCCCAACAAGGAAATCAAGGTGGGGTTGTACGACAGTCTCCTGCCCAACTATCTCGACGGGATGTGGGCGGAGCAAGGCGACGTGACCATAGCCAAGATGTCGGCACTTATCCGCAAGAACCGTATGGACGACGCCCTGCAGCTCCTGCAAGATTTTCTGGGCACCGTGCCCTACTGCAACGTGACCAACCACGAGGGCCACTACCAGCAGATGCTCTTCATCATCTTCACGCTCCTCACCAATTTCCTCGTGGATGTGGAAGTACACACCCCCAAGGGAAGAGTGGATATCGTACTCCTCACCAAGACCGACCTCTACATCATCGAACTGAAGCTCAACAAGAGCGCACAGACTGCAATGCAGCAGATCAACCTCAAGAACTACCGCCAGCGTTTCGCCCTCAGCGGCAAGCCCGTCACCAAGGTGGGCATCAACTTCGACTCCACACAGGGGAACATCGAGGACTGGGTGATAGAGAAGTAAAGACAGAAGTAAAGAATCGTCCTGGTCCTTGCCAAATGCCATCGTAGCAAAGTCTGCCTTATTCTCCTAATTGCAAGCCATCCGCCATGATATTATTTTTGAAAAAAGTCGGGTTCCTATTTTACTTTTCATCTTCCAGCGGGTCATATAGTCGTAGCGTCCATTAAAAAGAGCTCGACAATAATGACAATACACAACGCAAAACAAGTAAGAACAAAAAAGATTACGATTATGAAGTCAATAATAAATATCAAGAAAGCAATGCTCGTTGCCATAACCATGCTGATTGGCACGACTGCTTTTGCACAGCGCGGACATTACCGCCACGTGCATCCCTACAGCTATTATCGCCCAGCCGTGGTGACTGTTGTGAACCGTCCCGCTGTGACTTCCCACATCAGCAACAGACTGAGCAAGAAAGACCGCCTCGACATGGCCATGGCCTACTTGAAGAGCAACAAGACACTCAGCATTTCCAAGTATGGCAAGATGACAGGCTTGACAAGAGCCACGGCAGAGGCAGAACTTGATGCCTTTGCCCTCAGCAAAAGCAACCCCATCAAAATGGTGATGAACGGCAAGAAGAAACTTTATGTAGTATGACAATAGAGGATAAAGACATCATCCGGGCTATTCGGGAGAAATCCGAAAAGGGCTTCCGGCTCTTGATGCAGAAATACAAACAACCGATATATTGGCACATCCGCCGACTGGTTGTTTCCCACGACGATGCACAAGACGCCACACAGGAGGCTTTCATCAGGATATTCCGATCGTTCGACAAATTCAGAGACGACAACTCCTTCCGCGGCTGGATTTTCCGGATAGCCACCAATGAGGCACTCCGACTGATCGACTCCCGAAAGCAGGAGCAGGTTTCATTGGACGAAGACGAGAATGGAGCCAAGCGCATCATGGCAGACAACTATGTGGACTACTCCAACGTGGAAGCCGTGAAGCTGCAAAAGGCCATTCTCTCACTGCCCGCCAAGCAACAAGCGGCATTCAACCTTCGCTATTACGACGAACTCAGTTATGAGGAGATAGCGGAAGCGACCGGTTCCACAGCCTCGGCTGTAAAAATGAACTTCCACATTGCCAAGGAGAAGATTATCAAATACATGAATTCCAACGATTAAAAGCATAAAACGATGAACAAAGAATTTGATTTCGACAAGATCGGCAAGCAGATGCCTTATACTACCCCCGACGGATTCTTCGACCGTCTCGAAGAGGACATCTGGAAGGAGGTGAAGAACGACAGCCGCCAAAAAGAGAAGCCTACCAAGTTGCGCTTCCTTATGCGGAGCATGATTGCCGTGGCTGCATCCATCGCCCTGCTGCTTGTCGTTAACATGAGCCTCTCCAAGCCAGCCAGTGCCTCCATCAACGATGTTGACCAGGCGTTCAGCCAGCTCACCACCGACGACCAGGCTTACCTGCTGAGTATCTATCAGGAAGATGTCTTTATCAACGAATAAAAACAGTGTTATTATCCTATTTAAAAAGGTAAAATTATGAAATATATTATCAGAACTTTCATTATCGCAATCATGATGATTGCATCTTGCACCACAGTCTTTGCACAGCAGAACACCCAAAAGCAGCGTATGTCGAGAGAGCAGCTTGCCGAAGTACAGGCCAAGCACATCGCCGGCGAGTTGGCTTTCAGCGATGCCGTCACCGAGAAGTTTGTCAAGACCTTCTGCGACTGCCAAAAGGAGATTTGGGCATTGGGCCCCCGCCAACGTCCCGACAAGCAGGGGATGTCTGAGCAGGAGAACGAGGAGCGCATCAAGCAACGCTTTGCCATGAGCGAGAAAATCCTCAACATCCGCCAGAAGTATTACAAGGAATACTCCAAGTTCCTCTCCCAGGCACAGATAGAAAAGGTTTACGAGCAGGAGCGCAAGATGATGAAACGCCTCGCCAACCGGGGAAAACGGGGGAACGGTTTCCACAAGAATACGAACAAAACAAGATAAATACTTTCCAAGAATACGTTAAAAATACCAGACGATGAAGAAGATAACATTCTGTATGTTGTTTTTATCGGCATTGCTTTTCTCAGCTTGTTCCTCCGATACGCAAGACTTCGCCGGCGACAACCAGCCGTCGGGCCAAGCGACGGAAGGAACAACTGAGAAAGCAGTAACCGTATCAACGGAACAGACGGCAAGCACCGCCATTTCGCTGGAAGACTTGACCCGACAGGGATTAGGCGGCATACACCTCAATTTCCAGATGTCGGGCATCACCCAGGTGGTTTTGGAAAGTGTAGACGGGTATCAGATTGCGGGAAATCTGACCGGCGACAAGCAGTCGATCATCACTTTCAGCGCTCCCGAAGGCGAAACCCTTACTCCCAATCAAGATTATTACATCGTTACTTTCCCCTGCGACCTGAGCGGCGGCTACCGGCTCACGATCTACAGGGACGGACAGGTGGCAAGCTATTTCGGAGTGCATCAAAAGGTGGAGGCGGGAACATTCATCTCCCCCACAGACCTTGTGGAGAGCGAACTGGAGTTTGACGACCCGGACGCTCCCTTCGTAGAAGACGAGAGGCCCGAACTGAACCAGGCCACCAAGGATGCGCTTGTTGCCTACCAGCAGAATCCTACGGACGAGAACAAGTCGGCCCTGATGGAACAAATGGGCATCAGATACGACAAGGTGGTAGCCCGCAAGAAAGCCAAATTGCGCGAACTGGAGCGAGACGCTCTCCATCAAGACCTTGTCGACGAGATGCAAGCCATCGTGGATGAGATGGTGGAGAACCGCGACATCCGCCTGGAGCAGCAGTTCTACCGGTTGATAGACCCACGGACAGACGACAATCCGAACGACGAGTGGCTGGTGCTGAGAGGAGCTGACGCCAACAATCCCTACATTGGCTACGCCCCTGTCAGAAACTCGGAATATGCCGCTTTCAATAAAGACTTCACCTATCCACAGGGGCAAGACAATTACCCGGTAGTGAACATCACTTATGCAGATGCCGTAGCCTATTGCCAGTGGCTGGGCGGGCAGGACGGCACGCACGAATACCGTTTGCCCTCAGAGGAAGAATGGATACTTGCAGCCGGCCACATGCCGAAGGATGTCAGCATGAACAGCGACCATGTGGAGAAAGGGATCACTGCCGTTGATGCCTATGCCCAGACGACGGGTGCCTGCGGCGGCATCGACTTCTGGGGCAACTGCTGGGAATGGACTTCCACCACCAATGCCGCGGGCGAGTATATCGTAAAAGGCGGCAGCTGGGATTCAAGCCGTGACGCTTGCCGAAGCGAATACTCCGACGATGCCCGCAACGGTTCCATCGGTTATGCCAATGTAGGTTTTAGAGTAGTACGTGTTGATAAATAAATGATTGAAGGCAACACCCGCGGCATATTTGCCGGGATGTTGCCTTTGCTTTTTCCTTTTTGGATGGGAGAATTTCGTCATATTAAAATGGCAAGGTAATGATTTTTAAAAAAAGTTGGCGCATTTTCGTTGTGGAAGCTACAATTCCTTACCTGAGTGATACGGCGCCCTCGCTGTACCAAGTTATTTTTTATCGTCACTTAACAAAAAAAACGCACGTACGTGAGATGACTGACGTACGTACGTTGACGATGGCGGTTCTACGCCCCTTCGTTACTGATCGTAGGAATGATAGAAGGGGGCGTAGCTTTCGGGTTTGTGGCTGGGTGCTCCCCAGAGACGAATCATCTGCTCGCTCCAGTCGGCACTGATGTCCATCAAGGAGAAGCTGCCCTCCATGGGGTTGCCCTTCAACTTGACATAGCTGGGACGGTTGGCCTTGTTATAGGGTTTGCTTACCGCCGTGTTGTGGCTTACGAAGACTGTGCCATCGTATCGCTCCAAGGCGATGTTGGCAGCCTTGTTGCCGGGGCAGAGGATGGTTCCGCCGCCCTTGTCATCGCTCAGCATCATCAGGCACACCTTCTCTCTGTTACCAGGGAAGTAGACGTCCTCGGCGTTGAGCTGCCAGACACCATACTCGTCCAGTTTGTTCTTGCCGGGATAGCAGGCGTAGGGGCCTTGGCCTATCCATCGGGCGGTGGTGGCATTGGGCATGCGAATGGACAAGCCTGCTTCCACGATTTCGCCCTTGCCGTGTGGCGTGAGTGAGTAGTGAATACGTGTCTCGCCCTTCTGACCTCTTGCCACTGCTATCGTGCCATTGATATAGCCCGCGGTGTCGCAGTCGAACGTGCAGTCATAGACGATGCTGTCCTTGTTGGCTGACAAGACTGAAATTTTGCTGACGGGCAGTATATTCCTGGGCCAGAGCTTGCGAACTACCTTCTCGGCGGCGGTCTCGCTCATGCCCCTTTTCTTCCCGACGCGTGCGTATACGTTATCTTTCAGAAACGACAGCCACAGCTGCTTGTCCCATTTTGGGGCGACGGGGCGAACAGCCAGTGCTTCGACGATTCCTTCGGGAGTCATGGAGTCCAGACGGAAGTTTTGTTCTGTCACCACCTTGCCAGAGGCATCTGTGGCCTTCAGCTCCAACCAGGCGATGGCGTCGGATGAAATCCTGCAACCCTCGATTTTCACGTTCGTGGTGTCGTGGGGTGCGCAGGCAAGGCTGAGTGTGCCATGCTTGATGGCTTGGTTGTTGGTCTTCAGCGTCCAGTCGATGTGGATGTCTTTCAGGTCGGTGAAGTCGTACCTGTTGATGACTCTCATCCAGACGGTGCCCGACTTGTAGTTGCGCATTTGCATGATGACGGGGCTATACACCTTGCGCACCTGCCAGTAGTCTGTCTGCGGCAAGCGGTTGGCGTAAAGGATGCCGTCGGCACCGTAGTCGTCGAACGTGTCGTAGTAGGTGTGCTCGTCCACCCATGCGTACGGTGTGTAGGAGTTCTTATCCACAGGTTTCTCGCTCTTGCGCAGAAGTCCCTGGTCGAAGAGCATCCACACGCATCCGCCTGCCAGCTGAGGGTGCTGGTACCAGCGGTCCACGACCTCCTGTATCTGTCCGAAGTCCAGCCCCTGTGCATGTGCGTATTCCGTATGCATCACAGGGTGGCGTGTCTCCCTTGCCACCTTCTTCAGCTCGTTGGGCACGGGGTAGTGCAGCGAGTACATGGTGACGGAGTCGTAGTCGGCGGTAAACATCTTGTAGAAAGGCTTGTGGGTCTGAGGGAAGAGATAGGGGCGAGTAGGATCCGTCTTATATACATACTTGCCCGTCTCCAGTCCGATGCGCGTGACGGGGTTCTCGTTACCCACGCTCCAGATGATGACAGACGGATGGTTCTTGTCGCGTAGTAGCGTGTAGTAGGCACGTTCCTTGAGGTCGGGGAGATACTCGTTCTTGCCTAGCCACTCGTCACCGAAGCCGTAGGGCACCTCGTCGATGACGTACATGCCCATGGAGTCACACAGCTCTATCAGTCGTTCCGAGGGAGGGTAGTGCGACATTCGGACGGCATTGATGTTGGCCTTCTTCATGAGCATCATGTCTTCCTTCAGCTCTGCGTCTGTGATGGCACGTCCGTAGAGGGGACTGATGTCGTGGTGGTTCACACCCTTGAGCTTGATGGGCGTTCCGTTGACCTTAAGTGTCGCCTGGTCCCAACAGACCTGCCTGATGCCAATTTTCCTCTGCACCTGGTGCAGCGTCTTCTTCTTGCTCATCAGTCGGAGTCTGAGTGTATATAAATAAGGTGTCTCTGCCGTCCATAGGTGGGCGTTGCGGAGAGTCTCGTTGATTTTTCCCACGACGTTACCCTCGGCATCCAGGATTTCTCCCTCCACGTGGGCTTTCGTCTTGGGGTTGGCCACCACCTCGCTTTTCACCGTCACCAGGGCATCGTTCCCTTGCAGGGAGGTGGTGAGAGTGAAGTCCTCGATATGGTTTTGCGGAACGGTGGAGAGATAGACAGGGCGTGAGATGCCGCTCAGCGACCAGTCATCGTTCACGTCGAAGAGATAGCCGCGCGGATGGGTCTCCACCCTTACCTCGATGGTGTTGTCCTTGTCGAAGCTCACATACTTGGTGATGTCGAAGCTACGACGGGTGTAGCTACTGTGGAAGGTGCCTATTTCCTGTCCGTTGATGGAAAAGGTGTAACCATAGTTCACACCGTCGAAGGTGATTCTCACGAGTTGGTTCTTCCATGAGGAAGGCACCTGGAACGAACGGCGGTAAATCGCAGTCGATTTCACGAGGTTCTTGGCATATTTGGGGGTTGCGAATCCTTGCATCTCCCAGTTGCCTGGCACCTTGATCTTGCTCCATGCGCCACCGTTCAACTGAAACTCCCATTCGCCGTTCAGGGAGGCTTGTTCCATCCCCCTCACCACTCCCTCGCCCGTGCTCACCCCAGCCGCCAGGGCTGGGGTGGATAAGGCCAGGGACATCAACAGGCTATAAAATATTTTCTTCATGTCATACGTCTTTTTAGAGATTGGTAGGAATCACGTAGAACTTGCGGTCGGGGGCGAAGTCTATCATCCATTGGTCGAGGAGGATATGATTGTCCAAGGCCTTGACGGTCAGGGTGTGCTTGCCTTTGACCAGGCGCACCTTGGTCTGATACAAGGCTTGGCCTCTCAGCACGTTCTCTTTCCATTTCTTGCTGCGGAACTTCTCCTTGAGGGAGATGACCACGGGCTGCCCGCCGTCGATAGCGACGCTGTAACGCAGGTCGCCCTTGTCGTTGGGCTGGGTGGGTATCAATGCCGTGTAGAGGACGGCGTCTCCCTCGCTCTTGGTCTCGAAGTTGTAGGTGACGGAGCTGTTCTTGGGCAGTTTTAGCGCCTTCAGGCTGTGTCCGAGCAGTTCCACCGTGCTCACGTTGGCGTCAGCCTTCGTGTAGCGGTATGCGTTCTGGGCGAGATACTCGTGTCGGTCGGCTGTCATCGTCTTGACATCCACCTTGGGCAGTGTGTCGGTGAGGATAGGAGGATTGAAGACTGGAAGTCCGCGCGGATTCCAACTCATGTTGTATTTCCACTTGCCACTAGCCAGCTGTTCGTTATAGTAACGGGTCATGGCGATGATTTCCTCGTGTGCAGCCGTAGCCTTCTTGCCCGCCTCGGCGTCACCGGTGCGTCTGGCTTTCTGTGCCTCCAGCATCTTGGAGGCCATGGCGGCGGAAGTCTTGACGGGGTAGGTAACAGCGGCGTAGTAGGCGTCTTTCAGCGATGGCTTTACTTCTTTGGCTATCTCATCGACCTGCTTTGTGAGCGCATTGTAGTCGGACAGGTAGCGGTCCAGCTCGTTGCCAAACTCCACCATAGAGAACTCCGTGTCGATGACCGGTGACCACCCCTTGCGATACTTCTTCTTGTCAAGCTCTGTCTGGCTCCATCCCATAAACTCGGGGCGGCGTATGCCCACGAGGCGGTACCATTCCTTCATCACGGGCATCAGTTTTTCGCCCACTTGCTTGCCAAACTGGGTTGTCAGCCAGTTTTTCAGATGCTGCTCCAGCGTGTTGGCATTGACGGAGTTGATGTCCCAAGCCATGTCGAGGAACAGTTCCAAGTCGTAGGCAGCCACCTTAGGCTCGTGCACGTTGACAATCCACAGTTTGCGCGCCTGGTGGTCGTAGGCTTCCTTCATCTCGTTGTACAGGAGTCCCGGTTGCTCGGTCGTGAGCCACATGTAGTCGTGGGGCTGTCCCCAGTAGCTGAGGTGGTAATACACACCAGCCCCTCCCTTGCGCTTCTGCTGCTCAGGACTACTGAGGCGCGTCATATAGCCATAGTTGTCATCGCACCACATGAGCGTCACATCATCGGGCACGTTCAAGCCGTTCTCCATGATTTGGAGCACCTCCTTGTAGGGAACGAACACCTGCGGCACCTGCTCTACGTTCTTGTTGATGTAGGTACCCAGGAGCACGCGCTGGTCGTTGATTACCTGCTGCAGGGCGGTGGTCTTCTCCTTCATGGTCTTCACGCCCTCCATGTGTCCGTCGTGTATGCCGCGCATTCCGATGGTGTAGAAGTAGTTGTTTCTGCCAGCCACCTCCTTCAGTCGCTCTATCCAGTAGTTCTGCACGGCCTCTTTGTTGGTGATGTAGTTGAAGCGTCCGCGCTCGTTCACGTTCCATTCGTCCACGTTGTTGCGGAGCAGTGGCTCGCAGTGCGAGGTGCCTACAACGATGTCGCAGCTGTCGGCCATCTCCTTGTTGCCCTTTACCTTGAAGAAGGCTGTCGTGCCTGTATGCATGCCTGGCCATATCGTGTTGGCGCGTAGGCGGAGCATCAGCTCGAAGAGCTTCTTATAGGTCTTGGGTCCGATGTGTCCCTTGTCCTTGTTTTTCTCGAAGAAGCGGTTGCTCCAGTTGCGCAGTGTGAAGTCCTCGTCGTTGAGGAAGATGCCTCGATATTCCACGGAGGGGCTTTGCAGGCAGGTGAGACCTTTTTCAAGTTTCAGGATGTTTTTCTTTTCGGGAGTGACGTCTCCCCACCATACCCAGGGGCTGACCCCGGCCTTGCGTGAAAGTTCCAGTATGCCATAAGCCGTGCCTCGGCCGTTGTTGCCGACAATGGTGATCTCGTCGGCCACGGTGAGGTAGAAGGCGTCCATCTTCTGTTGCAACTCGTCGATGGGCACGTTCTTCTTGCGCAGGCTGCTGATGGTGCTCTTGCTGGCTTTGTCCAACTGAATGATGCGGATGGTCGCCCCCTTGCCGCTGGCTTGGGGCTGCTGGCCGGTCACCTGTTGGAGGTCGGACTTGAACATGTCGAGTGCAATGCCAACCACGGGCGATGCTGTTCCCTCCACCTGGTAAGTGATGCCTTTATGCCCGTCGAACCAAGTGAGGTCGGCGGCATGACAGTTTATCCCGACAAGGGAAAATAGAAGTATGATACAATGTTTCTTCATATAAATATCTATATATCTTTTTGTTGTTAAAGAGTGACAGTTTTGAGTCTCGATTCTACTGATCGTAACCAGGGTTCTGCTTGTAGAGTCCCTCTCTCAGGTTGACCTGCGTCAAAGGAATAGGATAGATGTAAGTGTAGGGGAGCACGTTGAGCGAATATCCAGCCAGGGCATCGTTGTCCACTCCGTCGCTGTCATCCTGGAACATCGTCTTGAGGGCTGTCTGCCACTCGTTGCGACGCACCAGGTCGAACCATCTGAAACCTTCTTCAGCCAACTCGTATCTTCTCTCGTCTGCCACTGCCTGCTGGTAGTCTTCCTCCGACTCGAAGTCCTGGTCGGTGTAGGCTGCGAGTCCGGCGCGTGTATGGATGGCGTTGAGGTACGGGAGTCCCTCTGCCTTGCCAACCAGTTCGGCATAGTAGAGCATGATGTTCTCGATGCGCTCTATCGGGAAGTTCTGCGGCCAGGTGTAGATGTTGGCGTTCAGCGAGGCGCTCATATCGGTGTAGCCGGCTGCCTCTCTCTTCACCTTGTGCTCCCAGAACTTAGAGAAGTAGAATACGTTGGTGGAGGTGGGGTCGATAGCTTGCCCCTTGGCATTCTTCACCGTGATGGTGCCCTCGCAACGCTTGTCGAGGTATTCCCCATCCTCTCCCTTCTCCAGGAAGTGGTTGCGCAGGACAGGCTCCACATAACCATACATGTAGCTGCCTGCCGACAGTTGCCCCTTGTTTCCGCCATAGTAGGTGCCGTGCCAGGCATCTACGGAGAGAGGGGTGACCCAGTTGCCTTCCGACATGTCGTTGTCGGTGGCATACTGTACCTCGAAGAGGAAATACTTGTTGTCGTTCTCGTGAATCCACATTTTGTTCCATTCCGCCATGTCTGCGGCCCAATTCTTGCCCTGTCCGTAGGTGGCGTCTATCACTTCTTTGAAGAGGCTCTTGGCAAGTTCCTTCTTGCTCTCGTCCTTGACGGGGAATCCCGACATGGTGAGATACACCTCGCCCAGCAATGCCTTGGCAGCCAATTTGGATGCACGGCCAATTGCAGCGGTCTCGTCGCCGTCGTATTTGGCTGGAGTGTCGAGCAGATGTTCGGCGGCATACTGCAAGTCGGGCACTATCACTTGTTCATAGACATCCTTGGCAGGCGACAAGCCTACTTGGAACGACTTGTCGTCGTTGAGCGACGTGGTGGCGATAGGCACGTTTCCGAAATATCTCACCAGGTCGAAGTAGGCAAGGGCACGGATGAAGCGTGCCTCCGCCCTGTATTCGTCCTTGTAAATCTCTTGGCTGAAAGTCACGTTGTCGATGTGGTCGAGTATTCCGTTGGCCGTGGCGATGGTAAGGCTCAGGTCTGTCCAGGTGCTCAACACGGTGGAGTTGCGACTCAACTCTGAGTTGAGGAAGTAGGCTATCTGGTAGTTGCCGCCCGTGCTGTTGTTCTCCACCCATACATTGTCGGATCGCTGCTCGCTCATCTGGAAGCGGTACTTAGGCAACACCAGCAGGGTCTGGTAAAGGCCCACCATGGCTTGCTCCATCTGCACTTGGTTCTGGTAGAAATCCCTGTCGGACACCGACTCGGTGATGTTGACGGAAAGGAAGTCGCTACAGCTGCTCAGTGAGAGCGCCGATGCTAGAGCCAATATACTTATGTTGTGTCTAATCTTCATATCGTTGCATTTTTATAAGTTTAACTTCAACCCAAGGCTGTAGATGCGCGCCAAGGGATATGCCACCTCGTCGTAGGTGCTTGTGGACGATGTACGGATAGCTCCCTCGGGTGAATACCCTGCGTCGTAGCGGTCCCACTGCAGGGCGTTCTCTATGCTCAGCTGGAATGTGAGGCTCCTGACAATTGCCTTGGGCGAAAGTTTCAGCAGATATCCGAGCGTGATGTTCTGCAGCTTGATATAGTCGCTGCTATACAGGTTGCGCGTGGTGTTGCCATAGCCCGTAGTTCCCCATACGCAAGGCACATTGGCGTTGCCTGGGTCTTGCTCGGAGTAATACATGTCTTGGTACCACGACATCATGTTCTTGGTAGGTGTCTTTCCCAGCGGGGAGTCGAGCGGACCGGTAAAGCCTGTCGCTGCAAAAATCTTGCCGCCGAACTGTCCGGTGACGGTCACGTTGAGATTCCAGTTCTTCCATTGGAAGTTGTTGATGAGTCCGAAGGTCACGTCAGGGCGTGGGTTGCCGGCGTAGATACGGTCGTTCGACGTAATCTTGCCGTCGCCGTCCGTGTCGCGCAGCTTGACGCTTCCCACGGTGGCTCCCGTGATATGAGGATAGTTGTCGAGTTCTTCCTGGCTCGTGAACACGCCGATGGCATCATAGAGATAGTAGTCGCCTACCGCACGTCCCACTTCCAGTATCTGGGTCTTACCGCCGCCACCTCTGGCATTGTAGCCGCTCTCTATCTTGTCGTTTCCGCCGAGGTCCAACACTTTGCTGGTCTGGAATCCCAGGTTCAGGGTGGTTACCCATTTCAGAGGCTTGACGAGATTGATGGAACGCACCTCCAGATCCACACCCTTGTTGGCGATGCTTCCGATGTTGAAGTAGGCCTTGCTGTAGCCGCTGATGGCAGGTAGCGACAACTGGTACAGCAGGTTGCGGGTGCGCTTGTAGTAGTAGTCTACCGACAATGACAGGCGGTTCTTCATGAAGCCGAGGTCCAGGGCTGCGTCCCAGGAATCCACTTTCTGCCACCCTAGGTCGTTGTTGCCCATGTTGTTGAGTCCGTATCCTCGTGAACGGTTGTCGGCAAAATAGT
>CAVGLH010000062.1:0-12502 GCA_963630065.1 Bacteroides fragilis
TGGCACCAGACGGAAAGTTTGGCGTGATAGGAAGGGACGGCAAGGTGGTGGTGCCTGCCAAGTATGAGCGTGTGGAGGTGTTGCCGAGGGCGAGGGCTAAGGTGACTTATGCCTCCGGCATCGAGGAGACCCTTGCCATCCGGTAATTTTGATAAAAATCCCGACAGTCATGATGATTGTCGGGATTTTTTTTTGTCTTTTCTAAGATTTGCTGTACCTTTGCACCCGATAAAGGCGAAAGCCTAATTGGATATGAAACAATAAACATTAAACAGTAAAATAATGGATAAATTACCGATGAACGATGTCCCGATGCTCGTAAGCGCCATCAACTTCCTGCTTCGCGACCATGAGTTTGAGACGCTCGACGAGATTTGCTACCACTTCGGGGTGGACAGGAAAGAGCTGGAGGAGAAAATGGCCACGCAGGGCTTTGAGTGGTCGGAAGAACAAAAGAAATTTTGGTAAGAGTTGGGAGTTAGAAGTTGAGAGTATACAATGGATACAGTAAAAGTAAAGCGACCTCTTTGGAAGTCGATTCAGGATTATGTGCTGATAGCGATAGGTATGATTTCCTATGCCATCGGATGGAATGTGTTTCTCTTGCCCACTAATGTGACGGCAAGCGGTTTGCCGGGTATCTCCAGTATCATCTACTGGGCCACGGGATGCCCCGTGCAGATACCTTATTTTGTAGTGAACGCTACTTTGCTGGTTTGCGCCTTCAAGATTTTGGGCGCCAAGTTTTGCATCAAGACGGTGTATGCCGTGGTGGTGGTGACGGCACTCACGTCGTTCTTCTCGTCGACCCAAGCCGGCGACCTTCATCTCTTGCAGGACCAGCCGCTCTGGGCTGCCATTCTGGGTGCCATCTTCTGTGGATGCGGCATCGGACTGGGATTCTCCTGCGGCGGCAGTACGGGCGGTACGGACATTGTGGCGGCCATCGTGAACAAGTATCGCGATATGTCGCTGGGTCGCGTCATCATGATTTGCGACATCTTCATCATCTCCTCCAGCTATTTGGTGGTACACGACGTGGAAAAGGTGCTCTACGGCTATGTGGTGCTCTGCGTGCAGGCGTTCTGCATCGACCAGGTGGTGAACAGCCGGCGGAGGAGCGTGCAGTTCTTCATCATCTCCAAGAAGTATGAGGAGATAGGCAAGCGTATCAATACGGATGCCAACAGGGGTGTGACAGTGGTGAATGCCTCGGGCTTCTATTCGGGGCAGGACGTGAAGATGCTCTTCGTGCTGGCCAAGCAGCGCCAGGCTGCCTCCATCTTCCGCATGATAAGCGAGATAGACCCCAGTGCCTTCGTCAGCCAGAGCGCCGTAATCGGTGTTTACGGCGAGGGATTTGACAAGATTAAATACAAGGCGAAGAAGGAACACGGAGTATAGGGGCCAGGAATTGGGCGGTGTAGCCTTTATTGGCTTTTGCCATTTCTTCTGGCGTGCCGGCGAAGAGGAGCCGGCCGCCGCCACGGCCGCCTTCGGGACCCATGTCGATGAGCCAGTCGGCCAGCTTGATGACGTCGAGGTTGTGCTCGATGATGATGACGGTGTTGCCGCGGTCTACGAGCTGCTGGAGCACGTCCATCAGGATGCGGATGTCCTCGAAGTGGAGACCGGTGGTGGGCTCGTCGAGGATGTAGAGGGTCTTGCCTGTGTCGCGCTTCGAGAGCTCGGTGGCGAGTTTCACGCGCTGGCTCTCACCGCCGGAGAGGGTGGTGGAGCTTTGGCCCAACTTGATATAGCCAAGGCCCACATTCTGCAATGCCTTGATTTTTTGGAGAATCTGGGGCACGTTCTCGAAGAACTCTACCGCCTGGTTGATGGTCATGTCGAGTACGTCGGCGATGCTCTTGCCCCGGAATCTCACCTCCAGGGTCTCGCGGTTGTATCGCTTGCCGTGGCAAACCTCGCAGGGCACGTATACGTCGGGGAGGAAGTTCATCTCGATGGTCTTGTAGCCGTTGCCCTTGCACGTCTCGCATCGTCCACCCTTCACATTGAAGGAGAAGCGGCCTGGCTTATAACCGCGAATCTTCGCCTCGGGAAGTCCCACGAAGAGGCTGCGGATATCGGAAAACACACCCGTGTAGGTGGCGGGGTTGCTGCGCGGAGTGCGGCCGATGGGACTCTGGTCCACATTCACCACCTTGTCTATGTTGTCGATGCCCTCAATGCTGTCGTAAGGCATCGGCTTTTTCAAGCTACGATAGAAATGCTGCGAGAGGATGGGCTGCAGGGTCTCGTTGATGAGTGTAGACTTGCCCGATCCGCTCACGCCTGTTACGACGATGAGTTTTCCCAAGGGGAACTCCACGTCCACGCCTTTCAGATTGTTTCCCCTGGCTCCCTTGATGACGATGCTCTTGCCGTCGCCCTTGCGTCGCTTTTCGGGTACGGCGATTTGCATCTCGCCGTTGAGGTACTGGGCGGTGATGGTGTGGGTCTTCAGCATGTCGGCAGGCGTGCCTTGGAAGACCACCTCGCCTCCCTTGCGTCCCGCCTTCGGACCGATGTCTACAATCCAGTCGGCGGCACGCATCATGTCTTCGTCGTGTTCCACCACGATGACCGTGTTGCCCAGGTCGCGCAGTTCCTTGAGGCTGCGGATGAGCCTGTCGTTGTCGCGCTGGTGCAGACCGATGCTCGGCTCGTCGAGGATGTAGAGCACGTTGACGAGTTGGCTGCCAATCTGGGTGGCGAGACGGATGCGCTGGCTCTCTCCACCGGAGAGCGAGGCCGACTGGCGGTTGAGCGAGAGATAGTTGAGACCCACGTCGAGGAGGAAGTTGACGCGCGAACGCAACTCCTTGATAATCTCGTGGGCCACCTTCGCCTTCATCGCCGGCAGATGTTCCTCCACCTGCTCCAACCAGTCGCGCAGTTCGTCGATGTCGAGGTTGGCTACCTCGGAGATATTTTTGTCCCAAATCTTGAAGGCGAGCGACTCCTGCTTGAGTCGCTGGCCATGGCACACGGGGCATTCGATGGTGGAGACAAACTGGTCGGCCCATTTCTTGCCAGCGGTGCTTTCGTCATCCTGCATCACCTTTTGCAGATAGTCGATGATGCCGTCGTAGGCACAGAAGTAGTCGGAGGAGGTATGTACCTTCTCCATCGGAACCTTCACGTTTTCGAGCGAACCATAAAGTATCTCCTGCATCGCATCCTCGGGAATTTCGGCGATGGGTGTCTTCAGATTGAGACCGTGCTTTTCGAGCAAAGCCTCTATCTGCCAGAAAATCATCTGGTTCTTGTATTTGCCGAGCGGCACGATGCCTCCCTCGTGGATGCTGAGACGGTTGTCGGGGATAACCTTCTTGAGGTCTATCTGGTTTACCTTGCCCAGTCCCTTGCAGTGGGGGCAGGCACCCTCGGGAGAGTTGAAGGAGAACATGTTGGGGGCGGGATCCTGGTAGGCGATGCCCGTGACGGGGTCCATCAGTCGCTTGGAGAAGTTTTTCATCTCCTTGCTTCCCTTCTCGATGACCGCCACCATGCCGTCGCCCTGCTTCATGGCGTTGGCCACGCTCTTGCGGATGCGCTCCTCGTCGGCCTCCTTCACCACGAGTTTGTCTACCACCACCTCGATGTTGTGGTTTTTGTAGCGGTCTATCTTCATTCCCGGCACAATCTCCAGTATCTCTCCGTCCACCCTCACATAGAGATAGCCCTTGCGGCGCATGCTGTCGAAGAGCTCGCGGTAGTGGCCCTTGCGCTGGCGAACGAGGGGGGCGAGGAGATAGATGGCCTTGCCCTGGTATTCGTCGAGAATCATGTCGATGACCTGCTCCTCGGTGTATTTCACCATTGCCTCGCCGCTGCGGTAGCTGTAGGCTGTGCCGGCGCGGGCGTAGAGAAGGCGCAGGTAGTCGTATATCTCGGTGGTGGTGCCCACCGTGGAACGGGGGTTCTTGTTGGTGGTCTTCTGCTCGATGCTGATAACGGGGCTGAGTCCCGTAATCTTGTCTACGTCAGGGCGTTCCATATTGCCCAGAAAGTTGCGGGCGTAGGCGGAGAATGTCTCGATGTAGCGGCGCTGACCTTCGGCAAAGATGGTGTCGAAGGCCAACGAACTCTTGCCCGAGCCTGAGAGTCCGGTTATCACGGTGAGGGAGTCGCGGGGTATTTCCACGTCGATGTTCTTGAGGTTGTGGACGCGCGCTCCCCAAACGTTTATCTTTTCTTCTTCGTTCATTTTTGTAAGGAGTTAAAAGGAGTTAAGAAGTTAAAGGAGTTAAGACGAATGCCTGTTTTCCTGGAACTGAAACTCCAAGCCTAAGCTTATTCGTTGGTTGTTGTTTCGGTGTAACCTCTGAGGAGGTTCACATCCCGTTTGATGTTGTAGGTCTTGCCGTCGGTTCCCTTTGCCTTGACGAGGCAGAAGTAGACACCATTCTTCACGGGCTTTCCCCGGTAGGTGCCGTCCCATCCCGTGGAGGGGTCGGTCCAGTCGAAGAGCTTCTGGCCCCACCTATTATATATATAGGCGTGGAACTCGGCGATGTTCTGGTATCCGTCCTTGGGCTTGTAGATGTCGTTGATGCCGTCGCCGTTGGGGGAGAAAGCATTGGGCATCTGGAGCGAACTCGCAGCGGTGGTCTCTTCCTCCTGGCTTGTGGAGTCGTTTGCTTCCTGGGCCGCCAAGGGAGAGGCAAAAACAGCCATAAAAGTGCAAAGTATGATAAAATTTCTACTCATTATCCAAATTATTTGTGCAAAGATAATAAAAAGATGAGAGATTTTGGGCGGAATGCGAGATTTTTTGTATTTTTGCACGTGAAAAGTTGATATATTGTATAATATAAACAATAAAAAAAGGAAGATATGAGACGGAACATAAGATATTTCTTGCTGATGATGGGACTCTTGCTATGTACGGGAGTCTTTGCGCAGACCACCAAGTGGCGCGACATCTACACGGTGAAGAAGAAAGACACTATCTTTGGCATTGCCAACAAGTATGGCATCAGTCTGCCCGAGTTGATGGAGGCCAACCCGGAGATGAAGCAGGAGGGGTATATGCTGCAGAAGGGCGCCACGCTTTTCATCCCCTACGGAAAAAACGACAAGAACCCGAACAGTTCCAATAAGGACAAGGATATTGTCACCCTGCCTTCCTACGGCGGCAAGCCCGTGGTAAGCGGACAGCCCAAGCAGCCGGTGTCTTCGGCAGTGAAGATAGGCGTGATGCTGCCCCTCCACGACGTGGACGGTGATGGAAAACGCATGGTGGAATATTATCGCGGACTGCTCATGGCTTGCGAGACCCTGAAGCAGCAAGGCATCTCTACCGACGTGCATGCCTGGAACGTGCCCATCGACGCCGACATCCGCACCACCTTGCTGCAGGAGGGTGCCAACCAGTGTGACCTCATCTTCGGTCCGCTCTACACCAAGCAGGTAGCTCCGCTCACCAGCTTTTGCAACACCTACGGCATCAAGCTCGTGATACCTTTCTCCATCAACGGCGACGACGTGGAGCGCAACAAGGAGATTTTCCAGGTTTACCAGAACGCCGACGCCCTCAACGATGCCTGCATCAAGGCTTTCATGAGTCGTTTTACCAATGTTCACCCCATCTTCGTAGACTGCAACGACTCTACATCGAGGAAAGGAAACTTTACTTTCGGACTCCGAAAGGAACTGGAAAAAAAGAACATCAACTACAGCATCACCAATGTGAACTCGACCCTCGACCAGTTTGCCAAAGCTTTCCTTCCCAGCAAACAGAACGTGGTGGTGCTCAACACGGGGCGGTCGCCCCAGTTGACCGCCGTGCTCAACAAGCTCGACGAGTTTGACAAGAAATATCCCGGCGCCTCCATCTCCCTCTTCGGCTATACCGAATGGCTGATGTATGCCAAGTATAATCTCGAAAGATTCTTCAAGTATGATACTTACATCCCCAGCACCTTCTATTATAATGCCAACTCGCAGAAGACCAAGGCTCTGGAGGAGAAGTATGAGAAATGGTTTGGACAACCGATGATGATAGCCCAGCCCAGGTTTGCCATCACCGGATACGACCATGGTATGTTCTTCATCCGGGGACTGAAGAAATATGGCAAGAACTTTACGGGAGAGCGCAAGCAGGTGGGGTACCAACCCGTGCAGACACCGCTCAACTTTGTGAAGACCAGCAAGGGAGGAAGCAAGAACAACAACTTCCAGCTGATTCACTATACGTTCAATCACCAGATAGAGTCGGTGAACTATTGATTTGATTAAGAATAAATAATTAAGCATTAAAGGATGAGTAAATATATTGGGGGACTCGGAATGGGGCGACTGGTGCTGCTGCTGATTTTGATGGGCAGCGGGCTTCGGGCCTCAGCCCAGATAGGAGAGCATCGCAGCGATTTCGCTATCGGATTCAGCGGTGGCTATGTGCTGAGCAAGGTGGGCTTTACCCCCGAGGTGAAACAGACACAACACGGCGGACTTACGGGCGGCTTCGCCCTGAGGTATACCTGTGAGAAATATTTCAAGACTATCTGTTCGATTTGCGCCGAGGTGAACTATGCGCAGGTGGGATGGAAAGAGAATATCCTGGACCAGGAGAACAACCCGGTGATTATCACCGCCAGCCAGGAGGCCATGGCCTACGAGCGCACCATCAATTATATACAGGTGCCCATCTTCGCCCACTTGGCATGGGGTAGGGAAGTGAGGGGGCTGAACATCTTCTTGAATGCCGGTCCGCAGTTTGGTCTCTACTTGAGCGACTCGCAGAAGACGAACTTCGATGCCGTTAATCCTCCCGCTACCGACAACGACCGTGTAAGCGCCGTGGTGGCGCAAGACACGATGGCAGTCAAGAACAAGCTCGACTATGGTATTGCCCTGGGTCTGGGAGCCGAATACAGCATTCCCCGTGTGGGACATTTCCTGGCGGAGGCCCGCTACTACTATGGACTGGGAAATATCTACGGTGCGTCGAAGCGCGACTATTTCGGCAAGAGCAACTATGGGCAAATCGTATTGAAACTGTCCTACCTCTTTGACATCGCCAGAACGAAGAATGTGAAGAGGAAGTAATCTTAAAGGTAAAAAAGTAAAAGGTTAAGAGAGTAAAAATAAAATAAATAAAATAATGACAGCAACACAAGCAATTCAAAAGAAACTGAGCGACTCTGCGTCGGCTCGTTGGACAGCCCTCCTCATCGTGAGTGTGACGATGATGTTCGGCTATTTTTTCACAGACGTGATGTCACCTTTGGAGCCGCTCCTGACTGCGGCCAAGGAAGATGGCGGACTGGGACTCGGCTGGAACTCCGATGAATACGGATTCTTCTCCGGTGCCTACGGCTATTTCAATGTGTTCCTCCTGCTCCTCTTCTTTGGCGGATTGATTCTCGACAAGTTCGGCATCCGTTTCACGGGCATCCTGTCTACTGTGTTGATGTTTGCCGGAGCCTTGGTGAAGTGGTATGCCCTGGGACATAGCTTCGAGGGTTCCGTGGCTGTGCCTTTCTTCGGCACCTACAGCACCCAGGTGGTGCTGGCCTCGCTTGGTTTTGCCATCTACGGTGTGGGCTGCGAGATTTGCGGTATCACCGTGAGCAAGGTCTTGGTGAAATGGTTTACGGGGCATGAGTTGGCATTGGCGATGGGTGTGCAGGTGGCTACGGCCCGTCTGGGTACGGCTGCCGCCTTGGGAGCTTCCCTTCCATTTGCCAAGGCGATGGGCGGTGTGTCGGCTTCAGTAGGTTTGGGAGCAGCCATGCTTTGTGCCGGTGTGCTGGTGTTTCTCGTTTATTGCGTGATGGACAAGAAGGAGGATGCCTCCGCTGCTGCTGTGGCTGGAGAGCCCGAGGAGGGATTCAAGTTCTCCGACCTGGGCGGACTGTTCAAGACCACAGGGTTCTGGTATGTGGCCTTCCTCTGCCTGATGTTCTATGCCGGTGTGTTCCCCTTCTTGAAGTTTGCCACCAAGCTGATGATTTTCAAATATGGTGTGTCGGCCGACTTGGCCGGTTTGATACCAGCAATGTTGCCTTTCGGCACCATCTTCCTCACTCCTCTCTTCGGCAGTGTATATGACAAATATGGCAAGGGAGCCACGCTGATGATTATCGGCAGTTGTCTCCTCACCTTGGTACACGTGGTGTTCGCCCTGCCCATCAACTCTTGGGTGGTGGCCATCGTGATGATGCTCATCCTCGGCATCGCCTTCGGACTGGTGCCCTCCGCCATGTGGCCTTCCGTGCCCAAGATTATCCCCATGAAACTATTAGGAACTGCATACGCCCTCATCTTCTACATCCAGAACATCGGACTGGCATTGATTCCCGTGTGGATAGGTAAGGTGAACCAGGCCAACACGGCGGCCGACGGTGTCATCGACTATACCCAGACGATGACCATCTTCGCCTGCTTCGGCGTGATAGCCATCGTCATCTCCCTGCTCCTGCTGATGGAAGACAAGAGGAAGGGGTATGGTCTGCAGCAACCCAACGTGAAAAAATAACTAACAATAAAAATTAGGAAAGGAAACAACCATGAACGCTACGCCTGAAAAATTGATTCAAGACTATGCTGACCCTATAGAGCAGCAGGAGATAGACAAGTTTGTGTGCTCGGAGATGGGGCGACAGATACATCGCTACATCAAGGGAATGTCGGGTACCAAGCAAGCCATGCTCAAGTTTGAGGAACGCTTGAAGACCCTCACCGTTCCCGAGAAGGAGAAGGCGATAGCCAAGTACATCGACCTGAACCGCAAGGCACTGGACGGACTGGACCTGAAGATGATTCTGGTTCGTTCGGTGGCCAACTACTGCGACACCTTCCAGTATATGCTGGACTTCATCAACGACAAGCGCAAGATGATATTGTATTATCAGCGCATGAAGGCGAAATACATCCAGTATCATGAGGTGGTGGAGCAGGACGGCAAGTTGGGCATGAAAGACCATAACGGCGAGTGGATGCTCTCGCCCGTCTACGACTTCCTGCGCACCTGCTACATCTACAACGACGACCTCACCGTGATGCCCGTTATTGCGCAGAAGAATGGCAAGATGGGATTGGTGATTCCCGACGGCAAGGACACCGTGGTGGCCGACTTCCTCTATGACGAGATTTGCCTCCGCGACGAGTATCCCTACTTCGAGGCAGAGCTGAATGGAGAGACAGGCTACATCTACAGGAATGGTGAATTTATGAAAGCTTAGAATACAAAATAAAAAGAAAAAACGGAGAAAGGGCAACCGATACTGACATCATCAGTAAAGGTTGCCCTTTCATTATTTATTTTTCTCTCGTCTTCTAAAGTTTCTAATTTCCCGCTTTCTTGAGTGGTACAGCAAGGGCGCTTGAATCTTTCTTGCTTGAGTGGTACAGCAAGGGCGCTTGAATCTTTCTTGCTTGAGTGGTACAGCGAGGGCGCTTGAATCTTTCTTGCTTGAGTGGTACAGCGAGGGCGCTGTACCTCCTAGGATTGGCAAGTGTCGGTAACTGTAGGAGGTACGGCGCCCCCGCCGTACCACTCAGGCAAGGCTGAGAATTATCCCAAGTATTTCATCAGGATTTTGATTTTTCCGCTGTCGCGCAGTTTGATGATGCTCTTCTCGCGGATTTGGCGCACACGCTCACGGGTGAGGTTGAATTCGCTTCCGATTTCCTCCAGTCCCTTCTCGTGGCAACCGATGCCATAGCAGTAGCAGAGAATCTTGCGCTCGCGCTCTTTCAAAACAGAGTTGAGCACGCGCAACAGCTCGCTGCTCATCGACTCGAAGTCAACCCCCTTGTCGGTGCGGCTGTCTTCGCCCGATGCCATTACGTCTACCATTGCATTGTCATCATCGTCGCTGCCGAATGGAGCGTCGATACTCATGTGGTGGTTGTCGGCCTTGATGGTCTGGTCAATCTTGCTCTCCTCCATCTTTGTAATCTGCGCCAACTCGGCTACGGATGGCTTGCGCTGGTGCTCCTGCTCGAACTTGCTGATCTCGGCACTGATCTTGCTCAATGCGCCCACCTGGTTTAGGGGCAAGCGCACGATGCGGCTCTGCTCGGCGATGGCCTGCAGGATGCTCTGGCGAATCCACCATACGGCGTATGAGATAAACTTGAAGCCGCGGGTCTCGTCAAACTTTTCCGCAGCCTTTACCAGTCCGATGTTGCCCTCGTCGATGAGGTCGGTGAGGCCGAGACCCTGATGCTGGTATTGCTTAGCAACAGACACCACAAATCGGAGGTTTGCCTTCACCAATTTCTCCTTGGCGCGCTCCCCCTCACGGCCACCCTTGCGAATCTTCTGGGCCAGCTCAATCTCCTCGTCGATAGAGACCATAGGTTCACGACCAATCTCCACCAGGTACTTGTCGAGTGCCTCACTGGAACGGTTGGTTATACTCTTGCTAATCTTAAGTTGTCTCATAAATATCCTTTTACCTTTCTATATGTTTGTGTACAGTTTTGTAAATTCCGAATCCACCTTCTCGGTTTCGGGCTGCAAAGTTACAAAAAAAATCGCAATAAATTTGTAATTTCTGAGGATTTTTTCTTTCCATCTGTCTGTTTTATTGCACATTGGGTGCTATAGAACATGAAAATTGCCATTTCAAACAAGGTTTTTGCTGCAATATGTTTGAAATATCGAATTAATTGTGTACCTTTGCAAAGTCTTTTGCGGAAAACTATAACGAAAAAATAAATATTAGAAAAATTAGAGATTATGTTTGAGAATCAACCAAAAGGTCTTTGGACCTTAGCTTTGGCGAACACTGGCGAGCGTTTTGGCTATTACACCATGCTTGCCGTTTTTGCCTTGTTCTTGGGCGAGAACTTCGGTTTTGATGCCGGCACGGCATCGGAGATTTACACCTGGTTTCTCACCGCCGTGTATTTCCTGCCTCTCTTCGGTGGTATGGCTGCCGACAAATGGGGCTACAACAAGATGGTGATCATCGGCATCCTGATCATGTTTCTGGGCTACTTCTTCCTCTCCATTCCGCTGGGTGGAGGTGCGGTGGCCGTGGCTGCCATGGGAGCGGCCCTGCTGCTCGTGAGTCTGGGTACGGGATTCTTCAAGGGCAACCTTCAGGTGATGGTGGGCGACCTCTACAACGACCCCAAGTATGCGCAGCAGCGCGACTCAGGCTTCTCCCTTTTCTACATGGCCATCAACGTGGGTGCCCTCTTCGCACCTACCGCCGCCACCACCATCATGGCTTGGGCTCAGAACTCCCTGGGCTATTCCAAGGCCGATTCCTATCACTTTGCCTTCGCCGTGGCCTGTGTGTCGGTCATCGTTTCCATCCTGATTTATTTCTTGGGCAAGAAGACCTATCAGCAGGTGTTGACCACCAGCAAGAAGAAGGAGGATGGCAAGGAAGCTGCCGTGGAGGAGATGAGTCCTGCCGAGACCAAGGAGCGCATTGTATGCCTCGTCTTGGTGTTTGCCGTGGTGATTTTCTTCTGGATGGCTTTCCATCAGAACGGTCTTACGCTCACCTGGTTTGCCGATGAGTTTACGGCTCGCGAGGCTACCGGTCTCACGGGTATGGAGTTTAATGTGATGAACCTTGTATGGTGCATCTTCATGGTGTTTGGCATCTGCGGCCTGTTGTCTTCTTCCAAGGAGTCTACGGGCAAGGGCAAGCTCATCAATGTGGCCCTCATCGTGGTTCCGGCCGCCATCTTGGCTTACAACTATATACAGCATGGCAGCGACACCGTGGCCATCGACGCTCCTATCTTCCAGCAGTTCAACCCTTGCTTCGTGGTGGCCTTGACCCCTGTGAGCATTGCCCTCTTCGGTTGGTTGGGCCGCATCGGCAAGGAGCCTAAGGCACCAGTGAAGATTGGTTTGGGTATGCTTGTGGCCGCCGTGGCCTATCTCTTGATGACTGTATCCAGCCTTGGCCTTCCCGCCACCGACCATCCTAACCATGTGGCCGACGTAACTCCCAATCTCCTTGTGGGCACCTATCTCATCCTGACCTTCGCCGAGTTGCTCCTTTCTCCTATCGGCATCTCCTTCGTCACCAAGGTGGCACCTGCCAAGTACAAGGGAATGATGATGGGTGGCTGGTTTGTTGCCACAGCTCTCGGCAACAAGTTGGTTTCCATCCCCGGCCATATGTGGGATATGCCATTGCCAGTGGTATGGGGCACGTTGATGGTAATCTGCCTCCTCGCCGCCCTCTTCATCTTCTCCATCATCAAGAAGCTGAACCGAGTAAGCTAGGGAAGATGGAAAGATTGAAATATGGAAATATTGAACGATGAAAATATGGAAATATTGAAAAATTGAATAAAAGAAAAACGAGGTAATAGGACATTGCTATTACCTCGTTTTTTTTACCTTTTTACCTTTATTTTTTCAGCCACTTGTCGAGCCAGCCGAAGAAAGTTCTCTGCCAGAGGATGCCGTTCTGTGGCTTCAATACCCAGTGGTTCTCGTCGGGGAAGATGAGAAGCTCGGCGGGGATGCCACGCATGCGGGCTGCATTGAAGGCTCCCATGCCCTGGTTGG
>CAVGLH010000063.1:0-12459 GCA_963630065.1 Bacteroides fragilis
TGCTCCTCGGGGTCGAAGAGCATGGCGGTGCAGATGCAGTACTTGCGGTTGGTGCGGTGGAGCACATCCACGTTGCAGCAACCCTCGCATCCGCGCCAGAACGACTCGTCGTCGGTGAGGTCGGCGAAGGTGACGGGAAGATAGCCCAACTGCGTGTTCATCTTCATCACAGCCGAACCCGACGTGAGGGAGAAAATCTTGGCGTGGGGCCATCGCTGTCGGGCAAGCGTGAAGGTGAGGTTCTTGATGCGCTTCGCCAGTCCGAGACCTCGGAAGTCTGGGTGCACGATCAGTCCTGATGTGGTGACATAGTGCTTGTTGCCCCATGTCTCGATGTAGCTGAAGCCGGCAAACTTCTCGCCCTGGAGGGCGATGACGGCCTTGGCCTCGCGCATCTTGGTGGCAACATACTCCGGCGAGCGTTTGGCGATGCCGGATCCACGCTTGGCTGCTGCCTCTGCGATGGTAGTCAGAATGGTGTCGATGTACTTGATATGGCTTTCATCCGCCACCATTACTTTTACTTCTTCCATTTCTTTTTACTATTTATCTTTTATTAATGTTCTTGTTTCTTGACGCTATAAAATGCTTCTGTTCTGGTTGATGTCGGGAATCACTTCCGAGAGGATGTCGATGATTTCCTCCTCGGCTACGCCTTTCTTCTTGACCAGGAAGATGGTGTCGTCGCCTGCGATGGTTCCCAGTATCTGTGGGATGTCGCTGTTGTCGATGTTGTAGGCGATGCTGCTGGCATAGCCCGGCCGGGTCTTGATGACAATCATGTTGCCCGAGAAGTTGATCGACTGGAATCCCGTGCTCACCAGCATCTTGCTGATGGAGGTGTGGTTTGTCACACGCTTGTACAACGTGTCGTTGGGCAAGACGTAGGCATACTTGCCGCTAGACGAGGCTGCCTTTGCCACCTTCAGCAACTTGAGGTCGCGGCTCAGTGTGGCTTGTGTTATCTGGAAACCTTCCTTCTGCAAGGCTTGCAAGAGTTGTTCTTGCGAGCTAAGCTCCTGGCTTGAGATAAGCATCTTCAGCGTCTCCAATCTGCTAGTCTTTACTTTCATTCGTTGTATTTTTATACGTTTGCGGCTGCAAAGTTACAACATTATACGCATATAACCAAATAATATCGGCTAAAAATGCATTTTTATTGTAATTATATCTTGATGAATATACGTTTCCTATAGAGAACATAGCCCAGGGCGGCGTGGATGCCCACAAAGAAGAGGGCGTAGACCAGGCTGGCCAGGTAGCCGTCGGTGATGATGGAGTGGAGGGCGGAGTAGATGCCGTCCTTGATGCCGAAGGAGCCGAAGAGGATGCCCAGCACTTCGCTCAATACATAGAGAAACAGGGGATTCATGCCGAAGATGAGCCAGAAGTTGCCGCCCTTTACGTATTGCGTCAGCAGCCCCAGCGTCCAGGAGGCGAATCCGCAGCTGACGAACACGAAGCTGGGGCTCCAGATACGCTTGTTGATGCCGAAGCCTATCAGCGACAGGGCGAAGCCCAGGACCACCATCACCAGACCGGCGTACTTCAGCACTTTGATCTTGTTTTCCAAAGTTTGTCCATAGCCCTGTATACTCATGCAGCACCAGAAGCCTATCATCGTGTGGGCGATGGCGGGCAGGGTGCTCAAGAGTCCTTCGGGGTCTACGGGACTCTTGTGGTAGAGATGGGCGTCGCCCAGGAGCCAGTGGTCTGCCCGGGCCAGGATGTTGGTGCTGGCGTCATAGGCGTAGCCGTCTCCCCATATCAGGATGCCCATGTAGAGGATGATCAGTCCCATGACGGTGTGCAGGAAATAGCGGTGGTTGAGGGTGACGGCCAGGGTGGCCACGGCTCCGTAGCAGAGGGCGATACGCTGCATCACGCCCCAGATGCGGAGGTGCCCAAGGTCGAGGGGGCGGCCGTCGCAGGCCATGTCAAACCAGTTGATGGCGAGGCCGATGAGGAACAGCAGGGCCGTGCGCTTGCCTATCTTCCGGAATACGGCGGGCGATGGTTTGAAAAGGGTTTTCTTCAATGACAGATAGGTTGACATACCTACCATGAAGAGGAAAAAGGGGAATACGAGGTCGCAGGGGGTGAGTCCGTTCCATTTGCTGTGTTGCAAGGCTCCGTATATCTCGTCTCCCGCCCCGTTGTTTACCAATATCATGAGGGCCACGGTAATGCCCCTCAGTAGGTCCAATGACTTCAGTCGCATATCATTCAATATTTAATACTTAAATAAGTTGGTACATTTCTTGTTTGAGTGGTACGGCGAGGGCGCCGTACCTCCTATGATTGCCTTTTCCGGATGGGTAACTGTAGGAGGTACAGCGCCCTCGCTGTACCAATCACCATTACCTGATGCACCCGATCACTTCCTTCGCCACGTCCACACTGTTGCCTTCGGCCTTTGTGGGGTAGGGGTTGTGTTGCAGAGTCCATGGCTCTTCGAGGGCGTACCAGTCTATCTGCGGACCGCTGGGCAGGGCCATTTGGAAGAGTTCCGACGAGGTCTTGTTGGCGTTTTTGCCTTGGCCGATAGCTTCGTAGTCTACCTTGGTGGAGGCTTCCATCTGGTCGGCGAGGGCTTTCAGGTAGGTGCTCCATCGCTTGTAGTAGAAGTCTTTCAGCAGACCTTGCCATTCCTTGTGGGCGTAGTCTCTCAGTCCGCCTTGGTCGGCGCAGGTGCGGTTGCCCCAGGTGGTGATTTGTACGCGTGCGTTCCATTCATACTGGTCTTTCTCCGCTTCGGTCTTGCCCAGACTTCGGGCTGCGTTGGTCCAGTGGCCCAGTCTGAATTCCTCCCTTGTGCCGAGCAGTTTGTCTTGTAGCAGAAGCATTTTCAGGAAGCGTGCCGCGTCCTTGTCGAATTGTTGGCGGTCGAAGGCGTTGTAGTCGGCGATGGTGTGCAGGTATTGGCGGCGGGCTTGGTCGGCTAGGGCTTGGCGGCAGATGTCTACTAGGTCGTACTCATAGTTGTTGTTGCCCCTGTACTTGTCGGCCACGCTGGCAAAGAGGATGGCGGCCTGACGGGTGTCGGCGGGGTCGTAGTAGTTGTGCATCTTCGACCAGCTGGAGGCCTGGAAATTGTTGAGCGACGGTCTGCCGCAGAAGATGCTCTCGTGGGGGCCTTGCTGGTTGTTGCCCAGCGGACAGTTGTAGATGCTCTGTGCCAGGATGGTCCAGGCTTTCTCGATGGTCTCGTCGTGGGTGCCGTAGCGGGCGAAGCAATAGTTCTTCACCCATTCTTCCTTGGTGAAGGGATTGGGGCGCCAGGGCAGTTCGCTCATCAGTTCAAACATGATGGGGTTGTTTTCAGAGCCCTCCATCGTGAAGCCCCAGCCCTTGGGGGTAGTGTTTAATGTATAATGTTTAATGTTTGATTTTTCTTCTTGCTGATATTTGGCAGAGAGGTTGTTCTTTCCCATGGCGAGGTAGAAGTTGTTGATCAGCTGGTCCATGCGGCCGTGCAGTCCCACGTTGCCGCCGAAGTTCTCCAGCAGGCAGAAGAGCCATTCGTGCTTGCCATATCCGCCCTCGCGCTTCCAGATGGAGGGGGCACCGAACATCGGTCGGCATTCTGAGAAGAGGTCGAGAATCACCAGGTCGCCCGTCTTCAGGTTCTTGATCATCTGTTCCCTTGGGTTCTCCGTCCATCCCTGCACCACCCATACGGCCTTCGGGTTGGCTCGCTTCATCGCCTCCATCAGTGCAGTGCCGGCCTTGGCATAGTCGATGGCTGCGTCGTCGTTGCTCTCGTGGAAGGGGTCAATGGAGTAGTAGTCGGCCTTGCCGAAGAGGCTGACGGACTCCTTATAGTAAAGGTCGGCTATCTCGGAAAAGCGCTGGTCGGTGGGCAACAGGTTGGCCGGGCGTTGGTAACCGTTCCAGCGTCCGCCGTCGCTCACGTTGAGTCCCAGTTTCTCCTTGGCGTCGTGGGGCATCATGCCGCAGTAGCCCGGCAGTACGGGGTGCATGCCCCATTCCCGCATGCCGGCGAGTATCTTCTTCTGGAGCGTCTCCTGCTGCTTGTACCAGGAGAGGGGCAGCGGACCGCCCCAGCCCTCCAGATTGTTCATCGCCCACCAGGCCATGAAGGCGGGGCCGGCGATAAACTGGCCTATCTCTTCTTCCGTATAGCCCAGTTTCAGCAGCATGTTCCTCCATACGCATTCCTCGCCTACGGCAGCCAGGGGCATGTTCACGCCGTGCAGGGCCATCCAGTCTATCTCCTTCTGCCATCGGTTCCAGTCCCAGAAGGCCATGGAGTAGGAAAAAGTGCAGTAGTTGAAGTCGTAGCGCAGTTTCAGGTCGGTCTCGTGCCGTTCCCTCTTCTCCACCCGGGGCATTGTGGCGGGCAATTTTGCCGTCATGTTGTTCCAGGTCAGGTGGATGCCGGCGTAGTATTTCAGATACCAGTTGATGCCTGTGGCGATGTTCACCCAGGTGTTGCCCCTCACGATGATGGGCGAGGAGGCCGAGGCTTGGTCTATCTCGAAGAAGTCCTTGTCTTGTTTTACAAGTTCGGTCTTGAATTTCTTGGAGGCTCCCTTGTCGATGCGCTCCAGCAGTTGGGCTACGGGGTTGGCATGGATGTCGAGGAATGCCAACCAGCAGATCATGCAGATGAGTAATGGTTTCATGCTTATGTCGTTTTTTGGTTTGTCTGATAAAGGGTGGGGTGTGTCCGTTATGTCGGGTCTCGCTTGCAAAGTTAGCATAAATAAGTGAGACAACCGCAAAAAGTGGCGCAAATATTTGTTGGTTTCGTTTTTTCTTCCTATCTTTGGAGCCGTTAAACGTAAAAACTGGACTAAACGACAATCTTAGGTATGCATTTAAGACGATTGATATTGGGGCTTGCGCTCCTGTTGGCATTTCCTTTCATGGGTTTTGCCGATGTGTATGACGTGATGAAGTATGGTGCCATGGGCAATGGAGTGAATGACGATGCCAACGCCATTCAAACGGCAATAAATGCCTGTTCTAATGCCGGCGGGGGCGATGTCGTGTTTGCCGCCAACCGTACGTTTCTCTCGGGCCCCGTACAGTTGAAGTCGAATGTACACATCGTCTTGGAGACCAACTCGGTGTGGAAGGCCAACCCCGACGAGAGCATCTACCGCAAGAGTGCCTTCGGCAAGAACGAGGGTGAAGGAATGATGTGGATATGGGCGAAGGACATCGAGAACCTCTCCTTCTCGGGCCATGGCACGATACACGGCAACGGCATCCAATTTATGGGCAGGGAACTTTCCGACAGTTACGAACTGAAGCCCGTCACCACCTTCGACCCCCGTCCGCATGTGCTCACGCTCATCGGCGTGAAGAACCTCTCCATCCGTGACATCACCATCAGGGAGGGATCCTACTGGACGGTGCATCTCATCGGATGCGACGGGGCGGTCGTCGACGGCATCAGCCTGCTCAACAACCTCAAGATACGCAACGGAGACGGCATCGACCTCGACCATAGCAAGAACGTGCGCATTGCCAACTGCCACATCACCAGCGGCGACGATGCCATCTGCTTGAAGAACCGCCGCGAGTACGAGGAGTACGGCTCTTGCCACGACATCGTGGTGACCAACTGCGTGATGGAGAGCCGCAGCTGCACGGTGAAGCTGGGCAGCGAGAACATGGACTCCATCTACAACGTGACCATCGACAACTGCGTCATCAAGGGCAGCAACCGCGGGCTGGGCATCCAGAACCGCGACGAGGGAACGGTCACCAACGTGGTGTTCTCCAACATCATCCTCGACTGCCGTCTTTGGAGCGACGTGTGGTGGGGCAAGGCGGAGCCTATCTATGTCACCTCCTATCCCCGTGCCAACGGCAACCACAAGGATGCCAACTGGCGATTCCCCAAGGGGCAGACCGTGGGCAAGTGTGGCGAGGTGAGCCACATCTACTTCAACAACATCTACGCCACCAGCGAGAACGGCTGCTTCATCGGCGGCGACACCCGTGACAAGGTACACGACATCTATCTCAACAACATACATCTCAATCTGAAAAAGACGACCGGCTACGATGGCGGTGTCTACGACAAACGTCCCTGCCGTGGTGAAGGCTTTATATATAATAAGGTGTATGGAGTCTACGTGGAGCAAGCCAAGGACGTGGAGATAGAAGACTTGAAGGTGAAGGCCGGTGCAGGAGTCAAATATGGCGGCAAGACCTACGGGATAGACGACTGAGGCTGGAAATGTTCATCAAATTGCAATAGAAAACTAAACCTGGTGCAACAAGGTGGCAGTACCTTTGCACCGCAAAATATTAACAAAAACCAATAAGTTATGCAAATCGTACAAAAGACAATGGGAAGAAGCATGAGACGAGTCTTTTTCTCTTCCGCCCTTCTGCTGGTGAGCACGCTCACATTTGCACAGAGTAAAGTCAGCGGTACCGTGAAAGATGCCAATGGCGAACCACTCATCGGTGTAACCGTCTTGGAGGAAGGTACCAGCAATGGTGCCGTCACCGACATCAATGGCAACTATACCTTGAATGTGAAACCTGGGGCCAAGTTGAAGATCAGTTATGTAGGTTTTACAACCAAGACAATCAAGGCAGGGTCTAATAGCCAGATTGTATTGGATGAAGACAATGCAATGCTCAATGAAGTCGTAGTTGTCGGTTATGGTACCATGCAACGTAAAGACGTAACCAGCTCTATTACTACTGTAAAGGCAAAAGACTTGAATGTTGGTGCTTATACCGACCCAGGACAGTTGTTGCAGGGCAAGGTTCCTGGTTTGGTCATTGTGCAGAACTCAGACCCTAATGGTGGTGTGAATTCTTTGACACTTCGTGGCGCCTCAACCTTGAATGGCTCTACCGAGCCTCTTTATGTGGTGGATGGTATTCCTGGGGTCAACCTGAACTTGATTGCTCCAGAGGACATTGAGTCTATCGATGTGCTTCGCGATGCTTCTGCTACTGCCATCTATGGCTCGAAGGCAGCCAATGGTGTTATCATGGTGACAACGAAGCGTGGTCAGGATGGTCCGGCACGAGTTTCTTATAGTGGCTACTTCTCTTGGGAAAACATCCACAACGACCATGAGATGATGAGCGCAGACGAACTCCGTGCATACGCTAAGGAAAACAACATCACGATAGCCAATGATAAGGGGGCAAATACAAACTGGGCTAAGGAAGTACAGCGCACGGGTATCGCCCACAATCATAATGTGTCTATCAGCGGCGGCAACAAGAGTACGAGTTATAGTGTGAGTGCCAACTATATCGCACGCGACGGTATCATCCGTGGTGTCGGCAACAATCTCTTTACTGTTCGCTCTTTTGTAGAGACAAAGATGTTGAAGGATCGCTTGACATTGGCCATCGGCTTGAATGGAAACATCCGTAATGAATGGGGCGTAAGTCGTAGTGGAGATGGTGCTTCTGTATACAATGCGATGTACTACTATTCTCCATTGGTTCCAGTTCGCAATGAGGATGGCAGTTGGTACAAAGATTTGAATATCTCTCATAACTACAATCCTTTGGCGATGATTTACGAGGATCAGAGTCGTGCGACTTACAAGCGCTTGCAGGCAACGGCCAAGGCCAGTCTGAAAATCGTTGACGGATTGTTCCTTAACACGAATTTCTCGTATCAAACACAGAACTACACCTATAAGTCATATTCTTCACATCAGTCTCAGACCAACTACCGAAACGGTGAGGCTCAACGCAATATGACAGAGGACTACAAGAAGCTCTTTGAGTTGTATGCCAACTATGACAAGACTTTTGGAAAAGTTCATAAGTTGGGTTTGATGGCTGGTTACTCATGGGAGGAGAACAAGACTGGCGAAGGCTTTGGTGCCAAGGGTTACAACTTCTATAATGATGACCTTTGGTGGAACAACATCGGTATGGCCAACTCTTGGGATGAGGATCCGGTATGGGCAAACGCTTTGTCTACAGTTCGTATGATTTCCTTCTATGGCCGTGTCAACTATTCGTATGACAGCAAGTATATGCTTCAGGCAGCTCTGCGCCGTGACGGCTCTTCTACTTTTGGTGCAAACCACAAGTGGGCGACTTTCCCTTCTGTATCTGCAGCTTGGCGTATTACAGGCGAGGAGTTTATGAAAAACCAGAAAGTGTTTGACGACTTGAAGTTCCATATCGGATGGGGACAGAGCGGTAATGCCCAGGGTTTTGATATCTATACCTCTCGTTTCTATTACCAGGCAGGTGCCCGTTTCGATTATACAGACCCAGAGACGGGTAAGGTTACAACTTACAAAAACTTGAATGCAGCCCGTAATGTAAATAACGACCTGAAGTGGGAAACCACATCCATGTTGAACGTGGGCTTAGACTTCTCCTTCCTCAAAGGTCGTCTGAATGGTACCATCGAGTATTACAGTAAGACCACAAAGGATATGATTTGGAGCTATCCTGTCTCTACCAGCTATTATCCTGTAGGTTGGATGGTTGCCAATGTGGGTAAGATGACCAACCGTGGTGTGGAATTGTCTATCAATGCAGTACCTGTTCAAACAAAGGACTTTACATGGAATACTTCGTTGAACTTCTCACACAATAAGAACAAGGTGGTGAGCCTTTCCAACGATACGTTTAATGCAGGAGTCTTGAATCGTTATAATCCAAACCTTCCTGGTGCCTCTACTGCCACCATTCAGCGAATTATCGAAGGAGAACCTATCGGTACATTCTATATGTGGGAATGGGCTGGATATAATGACGAAGGTGTTTCAACATTCTATGTGCGTGACGAGAAGACAGGTAAGCGTACAGGAGAAACGACAACTACACCTCAGGAGAAAGACCGTACAATCGTTGGTAATGCCCAACCGAAGCTTACAATGGGTTGGAACAATACCTTCGCCTATAAGAATTGGGACTTTAATGCTTTCTTTACCGGAGTGTTCGGTCAGAAGATTTTCAATGAACCTCGTGCCTATTTCAGCAATATTGGCAATATTGCTGAGGGTAAGAATGTCATGAAGTCGATAACGACAGAGCAAAAGGCAACCGACAATTTGGCTTCCATGCCGTCAGACCGCTACTTGGAAAACGGCAGTTATTTCCGTCTTTCAACAGTGACCTTGGGCTACACCTTCAATCATTTCAATGGTTGGTTGCGTAGTATTCGCCTTTATGCTTCTTGCAATAATGTCTTTACGATTACTTCTTACAAGGGGCGTGACCCGGAAATCTGTCTGAGCGGTGAGACTCCTGGTTGCGATACTCGTAGCGACCATTACCCACGTACCCGCCAGTTCCTTGTTGGTGCGACTATTAACTTTTAAAATGAGTGTCTTATGAAATCATATATAAAACTATTCATGCTTGCGGGTGTCTTGGTTGGCGCATCTGCTTGTACAGATTTGAATACCGACATCAATTCTCAATATACGAAATATCCAGACAACCCAGTGGCAGTCAAAGCTAAGTTGGAAGGCTGCTATTATTACTTGCGTAAGGAGTCTGGTTTGGGACGCAACTATTGGGAAGGTGTCATGTTGCAAGGCGACGAATTGATGTCGGTTTGTTACAATAACGGCTATTTTGACAATGGACGTGCGTATTTTCCAACTGTTCATAATCTGAATCCGGATGTCCCAGGTGTGGGCATGATGGGCGATTTGATGGGTGGAATCACTTATTGTAATACTGTCATTCTAGAACTGGGAGGTGCTGATGGCAAGGATGCCATTGTCGCTCCAGTCCGTGCCATTCGTGCATTTTATGAGTTTATGATGATAGACTTGTATGGTGATGCACCTCTCTTGGCTCACTCACCTGAGAAAGGGGTGGCCATAGAACGTGCGCCTAGAGCTGATGTGGCAAAGTTTATTGAGAGTGAACTCTTGGAGATTATGGACGATTTGACAGAGGAGAACAATGCGGATACGTATGGCCGTCCAAACAAATGGATGGCAAAGGCTCTTCTTGCCAAGCTCTATCTGAATTGGGGAGTTTATACCACTTCTGATGTGAAGAACGTGACGAACGATACACCCAACGAGAAGTTGAATGATTGTGTCAAAGTTTGCGATGATATTATCAAGTCGGGAGTGTTCGAGGTTGGCAAGGGCTATCGCAAGAAGTTCTTCCCCACAAATGGCGTGGAGATTAAGGACTTCATCTATGCCATGGAGTTCAATCCAAAGAAGTTGGGCAAGAGTTATGAAGGAGGGCATCAGCTAGACCGCTTCTCAACCTTCAAGAAAGCCAATAGCTCGGATCCTGGTCCTTGGGGCTTTAAGAATGCGTCATCATGTGCTGGTACTTATGTCTTGACTCCAGAGTGTGCTGCTAGATTTAATTTGGCTGGCGACGAACGCAACGAGATGATATTGAAGGGGCCACAGTATGCATTTGATTATGCTCATGACTATGCTGTGACCACTACTCCGTTGATGTTTAATGGCAAGCAGGTTGATTACAAGAATATCTCGGAAGCTACTTTCTTGGACAAGAGCAAATTGGATGTGGGTGCGGACTCTGAGAGTGATAACTTAATGAAAGGTTATCGCTTGGCGAAGTATCCTTCAACGCCGGAGACTTACACGGATTACGGACGTTATTGTGACAATGATATTCCAATTTTCCGCTATGCGGATATCTTGTTGACCAAGGCGGAGTGCATTCTTCGCGGAGCGACTGCTACCAATGGTGACACTCCTGCATCTTTGATGAATCAGGTACGTGATTGCTCCAGTGCTCCTCATGTGACAGGAACACCTTCGCTTCAGGACTTGCTGGATGAACGTTGTCGTGAGTTCATTTGTGAGATGTGGCGTCGTCAGGACTTGATTCGTTTCGGACAGTTTGAGAACGACTGGGGATTCAAGAACGAGATTAACCCCGGGGCAAAGACCGAAAAATGGCGTCGCTTGTTGCCTATACCAACAGGCGTGATGAACACCAATACCAATTGGAAACAGAATGAAGGTTACAAAATAGACTAATGAAGACTCAGGGCAGATAGTTTCTGCCCTGAGTTTGTTGATACTTATGGTTATGAGAAAGATATTGTTGATGTTCATGCTCCTGACTGCCAATATGCTTTTGGCTAATCCCTTTGTCTTGAAAAGCGGTAGCCTAAATCTCCCTTCCGACGGCAAAACCTTATGCACCGCCCGCCTTCAGCAAGCCATCGACCGTATCGCCAAGAAGGGTGGGGGGATGCTGGTGTTGTCCCCAGGCACTTATCTTACGGGTAGCATCTTCCTGAAGTCGGGGGTCACCCTGAAACTGGAGAAGGGGGCTGTGCTCCTAGGCTCTGCCAATCCCTACGACTACAGACTCGTGGATGTGGGGGTGAGTGGTGATGATACTCGCCACGACAATGCCTGTATGGCATTGGTGATGGCGCAGGATGCCAAGCATATAGCCATAGAGAGCGAGGGCGTGATTGACGGAAACGGACTGCAACTGGCACTGAATGCCGACAGTCTGTATCATACGGGCGAACTTGTGGATGCCCATTACAATGTGCGCCGCCAGCGTCCGAGCGAACTCGTACGCCCCAAGTTGTTTTTCTTCACGGGTTGCGACGACGTGAGGATAGAGGGCGGCGAGTACCGCAGCAGTGCCAACTGGGGATTGTCGTTCGACCAGTGTTCGAATATGGTTCTAACGGGATTGAAAGTGCATAACCGGGCCTATTGGAACAATGACGGAATCGACATCACCGACTGTCAGCATGTGCGCATTACGGGTTGCGACATCAACGCGGCCGATGACGGCATCTGCCTGAAGTCTTACCATACGGAGGCCGCCAACCAAGACATCAGGATAGCGGACTGTGACATCGTGAGCAGTGCCAGTGCCGTGAAGTTTGGCACGGCATCATGGGGCGCATTCAAGGATATTGAGATAAGCGATATCCGGGTGAAGGACACCTATCGCTCCGCCATCGCCATCGAGAGTGTGGATGGGGCAAGCATCAGCCACATCAATGTGCACGACATCCATGCCGAGAATACGGGCAATGCCATCTTTATCCGTTTGGGACAGCGTGCCGGCCAGCGCAAGGGTAGCATCGATGATGTAACCATCAGAAACCTTTATTGCCAGGTGCCTTTCGGCAAGCCCGATGAGGCTTACGATTTGCGTGGCCCCGACCTGGACGTAATCCACAATCCGATACCGAGCAGCATTACGGGCATCCCCGACAATCGCATCGGGCGGGTGACGCTGGAGAATATCGAGATAGAATATCCCGGCCGTGCCACCAAGGGCCAGGCCTACATCCCTCTTTGGAGGGTGCAGGATGTGCCAGAGCAAGTCAAAAAATATCCCGAGTTCTCCATGTTTGGCGAGCTGCCGGCCTATGGTTTCTATCTCCGTCATGTAGATAATGTCACTTTCAAGAATGTAAGGATGAAGTTGAAGGAGGCAGACTACCGTCCGGCTATCGTGATGGATGATGTGGAGAATGCGGTGATGGAAGAGGTG
>CAVGLH010000064.1:0-12438 GCA_963630065.1 Bacteroides fragilis
CCGAGCTTTACGCCGACATCGTGAAGAACGGCATCTGGCTCTCGGGCGGCGGCGCCCTGCTCCGTGGCCTCGACAAGCGTCTGCAGGACAAAATCAATATCCCGTTCCACATCGCCGACGACCCCTTGCACAGCGTGGCAAAGGGAGCGGGAGTGGCATTGAAGAATGTAGACCGCTTCTCGTTCCTGATGAGATAACAGACAAAATGGGGGGAGAATATGGCATTCTCCCCCCTTCTAGATAATCTCCAAGATAAAGTATGCACAACCTTTTAGAGTTTTTGGCGAAATACAACCATTGGTTTGTCTTCCTGCTGCTCGAAGTGGTGAGCATGGTGCTGCTGTTCCAGTTCAACAGCTATCAGGGCAGCGTCTGGTTTTCCTCGGCCAATGCCGTGATGGGCAAGCTCTACGAGTGGGACGCCAACGTGGAGACCTTCTTCTCGCTCACCAAGGTGAACCAGGAACTCACCCAGCGCAACGCCTACCTGGAACAGCAGGTGCGCATTCTGGGCGACAGCCTGCAGGGCTCCGCGGGCAGGAAAGACAGCCTGGCCGGACAGCCCAGCCAGCTGGCTCTGCTCAAGGACTACCGGCTGATACCCGCCAAGGTGGTGGCCAACAGCGTGGACAAGCCAGGCAACCTGATGACCATCGACCGCGGCTCGGCCGACGGCATCCACCGGGACATGGGCGTGGTGAGCGGCATGGGCGTGGTGGGTATCGTATATCTCGTGTCGGAACACTACAGCATCGTGATACCCGTGCTCAACACCCAGTCGAACATCAGCTGCGCCATCAAGGGCAGGGGGTATTTCGGCTATCTGAGATGGAAGGGCGGAAAGGCCGACCTGGCCTACATGGAGGAGGTGCCCAGGCACGCCCACTTCAAGCTGGGCGAAGAGGTGGTGACCAGCGGCTACAGTGCCGTATTCCCACCAGGCGTCAGAGTGGGCAAGATACTGCATGTGTTCAATTCGGCCGACGGCCTCTCGTATCGCGTGCAGCTGCGCCTGGCCACCGACTTCGGCAACGTGCGCGACGTGTGTGTCATCGACGATGCGCCCATGAGGGAGCGGCTCGAAATCATGCGCGCGGCCCAGGACAGCATCCGGCCGGCCACGGCGGGGAGCAACTAGTGATGCCCCCGGGGGGCACCCACACGCACACACATTTTTTAATATAATAATATTGTATTTTTTCTTTTTTTTAAAAAAAACATAGCAAGAGGAGGGGGATATAAGCAATGAGTATAGATTTAGTGAAACGGCTGGCGACGTTTGTGGTGCTCGTGCTGGTGCAGGGAATGGTGTTCAACCACATCCATCTGTTCAACTGCGCCACCCCCCTGCTGTATGTCACCATGGTGCTCCACTTCCGCCGCAACCATCCCCGGTGGGCGGTGATAGCGTGGTGCTTCGTGATGGGGCTTTGCATCGACGTATTCGCCAACACGCCCGGTGTGGCGGCGGCCTCGATGACCCTCGTGGGCTTGCTGCAGCCCTATCTGCTCGAGCTTTTCGTGCCCCGCGACAGTGCCGACGACCTGGAGCCCTCCATCCGCTCCATCGGGCTGGGTTCCTATGTCCTCTACGCCTTGATTATCGTGCTGGTCTACAACCTCTCGTTTTTCACGCTCGAAACCTTCAATTTCTTCAACTGGCTGCAGTGGCTCAAGTGCATCGGCGGCAGTACGGTTCTCACCTTCATCCTCGTGATGGCATTGGAAAATCTTAGGAAATAGACTCTCTCTCACACACACATCTAGCAGCACAGCAGTATGATCGATTATAATCTTGAGAAACGTAAATACGTCATCGGGGGCGTAGCCATCGCCATCGTCGTCGTATACATCATCCGGCTCTTCACGCTCCAGGTGATGAGCGACGACTACAAGAAGAATGCCGACAGCAACGCCTTTCTCAAGCAGGTGGAGTTTCCCTCGCGCGGTGCCATCTACGACCGCAACGGCAAGCTGATGGTATACAACCAGCCCTCCTACGACCTGATGGTGGTGATGAACGAGGAGAGCGGCAGGCTCGACACCATGGACTTCTGCAACTCGCTGGGCATCACCAAGGAGTTTTTCATCAAGCGCATGAACGACATCAAGGACCGCTCGAAGAACCCCGGCTACTCGCGCTACACACAGCAGCTCTTCATGACCCAGCTCTCGGACAAGGACTTCAGCGTGTTCCGCGAGAAGATGTTCCGCTTCCCTGGCTTCTATGTACAGAAGCGCACCATCCGCGAGTACAATTATCCCTATGCGGCCCATGTGCTGGGCGACGTGGGCGAGGTGTCGGAGAGCGACTGCGAGGCCGACGGCTACTACCAGCCCGGCGACTACATCGGCAAGCTGGGCGTGGAGAAAGCCTACGAGAAGCAGCTGCGCGGCACCAAGGGAGTGAAGATTCTGCTGCGCGACGCCCACGGGCGCATACAGGGCAGCTACCAGAACGGCAAGCTCGACCAGCACCCCGTGGCCGGAAAGGACCTTACGCTGGGCATCGACATCAACCTGCAGGCCCTCGGCGAGCGGCTCCTGCAGGGCAAGATAGGCAGCATCGTGGCCCTCGACCCGCGCACGGGAGAGGTGCTGGCCATGGTGTCCTCGCCCACCTACGACCCGCGCAGGCTCATCGGGAAGAACCGGGGGAAGATGCACAAGTGGCTCTCCATGAACCCCTGGAAGCCCCTCCTGAACCGAAGCATACAGGGACAATATCCCCCCGGCTCCACCTTCAAGACATCCCAGGCCCTCACGTATCTCTCCGAGGGCATCATCACCCCCGGCACAGCCTTCCCATGCAACCACGGCTTTTCCTACAGGGGCCTGCACGTAGGTTGCCACGGCCATGCCTCACCCATCTCGCTGGTGGATGCCATCAGCACCTCGTGCAACGGCTACTTCTGCTGGGGTCTCTACTATATGATAGGCAACAGGCAGAAGTATCGCTCGGTGCAGAACGCCATGACCACCTGGAAGGACTATATGGTGAGCATGGGATTCGGATATAAGCTGGGCATCGACCTGCCCGGCGAGAAGCGCGGACTGATACCCAACGCCCAGTTCTATGACAAGGCCTACAAGGGCTCCTGGAACGGGCTCACCGTCATCAGTATCTCCATCGGCCAGGGCGAGGTGAACCTCACTCCGCTGCAGATAGCCAATCTGGGGGCCACCATTGCCAACAGGGGCTACTACTACGTGCCCCACGTGGTGCGCAAGGTGAAGGGCGAGCCGCTCGACACGCTCTATGCCCACCGCCACGTGACCCGGGCCTCGCGGAGGGCCTACGACTATGTGGTGGCCGGCATGCGGAGCTCGGCCCTGAGGGGCACCTGCAAGTTGCTGGGCCGCTACGACTTCGAGCCTTGCGGCAAGACGGGTACGGCGCAGAACCGAGGGCACGACCACTCCGTGTTCATGGGCTTCGCGCCGATGAACAACCCCAGGATAGCCATCGCCGTGTATGTGGAGAACGGCGGATGGGGAGCCGATTACGGCGTGCCCATCGGCGGACTGATGATGGAACAATATCTCAAAGGCAAGCTTTCGCCCGCTTCCGAGGCGCAGGCTGCACAAATGCAAAATAGAAGAATAGCTTATGGCTCGTCAAGTAGATAACAAACAACCTAGTGTGCTTCGCTCGCTCGACTGGTGGACAATAGGCATCTATCTGGCTCTGCTGGTGTTTGGCTGGATCAGCGTCTGCGGCGCCAGCTACACTTATGGCGACAACGACATTTTCAGCCTGGGTGCCCGGTCGGGCATGCAGATTGTGTGGATAGGCACGTCGATAGTGCTGGGCTTCGTCATCCTGATGCTCGACGACAGGTTTTACGACACTTTTTCCTACGGGGTCTACGGGGTGCTGATATTGCTGCTCTTCGCCACGATATTCAATCCCCACAGCATCAAGGGCTCTCACTCGTGGCTCGTGCTGGGGCCGCTCCGGTTGCAGCCGGCCGAGTTTGGCAAGTTTGCCACGGCCCTGGCTGTGGCAAAGTTTATGTCGAGCTATGGGTTCAACATCCACAACACGAAGCATTTCCTAGCCGCCGTGGGCATCATCCTGCTTCCGATGGTGTGCATCGTGGGGCAGAGGGAGACGGGCTCCGCGCTCGTCTACACGGCCTTCTTCCTGATGCTTTACCGCGAGGGAATGCCAGGGGCCGTCCTGTTTACGGGCGTGTCGATGGTGGCTTATTTCGTGGTGGGCGTGAAGTATGAGAATGTGATGATGTGGGATTCCTATACCTCCGTGGGCAAGTTTGTGGTGCTCCTGCTGGTTCAGGTTTTCACGGCGGGGCTGGTCAATTCTTATATTGGCGACAAGAAGCAGGCTCTCGCCATCCTGGGAGTCTCCGTGGGAGTGACGCTTCTCTTCGTGCTTTTCTCCTGCTATGTGATTCCCTTCGACATTGTATGGATTCAGCTCTTCCTTTGCGCTGCGATGGTGGGATTCCTGGTCTACCACTGGCTCCGCGCCCGCTATCGCAACTATTTCTTGATAGCGGCCTTCTCGCTGGGTTCGCTGGCCTTCTTCTACAGTGCCGACTATGTGCTCAACAATGTGATGGAGCCCCATCAGAGGGTGCGCATCAATGTGCTCCTGGGGCTCGACGAGGACTTGGCGGGCGCGGGCTACAACGTTCATCAGAGCGAGATAGCCATCGGTTCGGGCGGCTTGCAGGGCAAGGGTTTCCTCAACGGCACGCAGACCAAGCTGAAGTTTGTGCCCGAGCAGGATACCGACTTCATATTCTGCACGGTGGGCGAGGAGGAGGGTTTCCTCGGTTCAGCCAGCGTGCTGCTGCTTTTCCTGGCCTTGATATTGCGCCTGTTGCACTTGGCCGAGCGCCAACCGTTCAAGTTTGGGCGCATATACGGCTATTGCGTGCTGTCGGTGTTCCTCTTCCACCTGTTTATTAATGTGGGCATGGTGCTGGGCTTGACGCCCGTCATCGGCATCCCCCTGCCGTTCTTCAGCTACGGCGGCAGTTCGCTCTGGGGCTTCACCATCCTGCTCTTCATCTTCCTGAGGATAGATGCGGGAAGGAATCTGGTGAGGCAATAAAAGGTGGAAGTCCAACCATGAATTGGTGAATGTGACATATTGAAAATGACAAGCAAATGCAATGTTAACTGTTCTTGAAAAATTGCAGTTTTTGTGAAAACAGAACAAGTTTCACGAGTTTTGTTTGGGCGATCCAAAATAAAATTTTAACTTTGCATTAAATTAACAGAGCACTGAAGACTTAACAGTATTTAACTCTTTTTTAGTGCAAGGTTTTCTAACTTTCCGTGTTATATTAATGCCGATGCAGAGAAAGGCTGCACTTGGCGGAAAATAGAAAGAACACTCTAAAAAAGGAAAGATTAGTAACATATAAAACAAGGAAAAATGAAACGGATCAAATTATTGTCAATCATCGCAGCCTGTGCGGCTACTCTAGCTTTCAGCTCATGCAATACCGACGGCAGCAGTTCCTACACTGCACCAACCCCGACGGAGGCAGCCTCCATGTTCGCACAGATCAACGGCACACACAGCGCAGGCTATCTCTTGCCGGAAAGCGTGAACGCAAGTTCTACAGCCACCAACGTAGACAAATTCGAGAAAGACTCGCTCATAACAAACTGCGCCATCACTGCCTCCGACAGCACACTCAGAGTGAATGTGGAAGTGTCAAAGTTTGCCAAATACATCACCGACAGCGTCATCAGCAAGGAGGTGGCCGCCCTGCCAGCGCAGGAAATGAAAATCAAGCTCGTGCCCTACAGCTACTCAAACTTGACTTTCTACACAAGCGTCTACCCTATCAGCTACACCAACGGCCAGGGCAAGAAAACGGAGATTCAATTCGTGAGCGGACTGAGCAATTACAACTATGCCTTCATCGGAACACGAAACGACACCAAGAAGAAGGAATTCGTAGTATACCTCTCGCCCATAATGGTGTATGTGGACAACGCAAAAAAGAATGTAGTGAAGACTTATTACTACGGCGGCTATACATACCCATACCGCACGATGCTTGAGGTGACACTCTAAAAAACAAGAAACTTACAACACTTACAAATATATATTACATGTTAATACTCTCTTAAAAATTATCGAAAACTATTAGAGGCGCAATCTTCGCGAGAAGGTTGCGCCTCATCTTTTTTATATGTCAAGCCGGGCAAACTATTCCTTTCTCCAGAGCTTGCTCATGTCTTCAAGGCTCTTGCCCTTGGTCTCGGGGACAAGCTTCCATACGAAGAGGGCGGCGATGATGCAGATGGCACCATAGAGGCCATAGGTGAACCAGTGGCCGAAGTCGTCGCCAGGCGTGAGGTGCATGTTGAACATCGGTACAAAGGTGGAGCTCACGATGAAGTTGAAAATCCACTGGAAAGCCACGGCGATGGCCACGGCTGCACCACGGATGGTGTTGGGGAACAGCTCGGCAATGAGCACCCAGGCAATGGGGCCCCAGGAAAACATGAAGCTGGCACTATAAACCATGATGCTCATCATCGTGACGGTGCTAAGGGCAGCGTTGCCGAAGGTCAAGGCCACGCCGAGCGCACCTACAGCCATACCGATAGAGCCACAGATGAGTAGGGGCTTGCGACCCAGTTTTTCTACCGTAAACACAGCCACGAGGGTAAACGAGATATTGACCACACCCATGATGACCGTCTGGACCATCGGGTTGTCCATGCCCATGTCCTGGAAGATGCGAGGCGCATAGTAAAGCACGGCATTGATGCCCACGGCCTGCTGGAACACGGAGAGCATCACGCCCACAAAGATACACATGAAGCCATAGGAGAAGAGCTTCTCGGTCTTCACGGTCACGGTGTTCTTGATGTCGTCGATAATCTCGCGGGCCTTGTCGGAGCCGTTGATCTTGGAGAGAATGCCATAGGCCTTCTCGTCCTGTCCCACCATCACGAGATAGCGTGGAGTCTCGGGCACGAAGCAGATGAGGAAGGTGAACAGGCCAGCCGGAACACACTCGCTTCCGAACATATATCTCCAACCCGTCTCGATGGTCCACTGGGCGTCCACCATGTTGGCGATGGCACCGGCTGCATCATAGATGGGATTGGCGTGCTCGCCCATGATGATGAAGTTGACGAAATACACCACCAGCTGGCCGAAGATGATGGCAAACTGGTTCCAGCTCACCAACATGCCGCGGATGTTGCTCGGCGCAATCTCGCCGATGTACATCGGGCAGATGGCGGAAGCCATGCCCACGCCGATACCGCCGAGGATGCGGTAGAAGTTGAACACCACGAGCAGCGTCCAGTCGGCCTGCCCCTGCGGCAGGATGTAGCTCTCCGGCTCCATAGACCCCCATGCCGAGAGGAAGAAGCACACGCCAGCGAAGATGAGCGAGCGCTTGCGCCCGAACTTGCTGGCGAAGAGACCCGAGAGCGAACTGCCGACGATGCAGCCGATCAATGCGCTCGACGAAGTGAAGCCGTGCATGAAGTCGGTGTACTCGAAATCACCGGCACCCTTGAAGAATGCCTGCAAACCCTTCTCGGCGCCCGAAATCACTGCGGTGTCGTAGCCGAAAAGCAAGCCGCCCAAAACGGCGACCATCACGATTGAGATAAGATAGGCCTTAGAGCCCGTTTGTTTTTGTTCCATTATTTTGTTTTTAAGTTAAAATTTGCCCATTGTCAGCAGCCGATGCATTTTCAAAACACACCTTTTTATATTATTATATCTACATTTTCTTATAAATATTACGTTAGAAGTGCTTTTTTCCCCCATTTTTTTTGTAAATTTGCAACCAAATTCTAGAAAACAGACATTACGAAAGATGAATATATCAAAATATCTGAATAACGAGTGCGACAAGCCAGGATTTTCGTTCGAGGTTCTGCCGCCCCTCAAGGGCAACGGCACGGCCGCCCTCTTCCGCACCATTGATGCGCTCAAGGAGTACGGCCCAAGGTTCATCAACATCACGACCCACCACAGCGAGTATGTCTACAAGGAGCTGGAGAACGGCCTGCTCACGCGCCAGCGAGTGCGCCGCCGACCCGGCACGATAGCCATCGCCGGAGCCATCCAGAACAAGTACGACATCCCCGTGATTCCGCACATCATCTGCAGCGGAGCCACGAAGGAAGACATCGAGTACGAATTGCTCGACCTCCAGTTTCTGGGCATCTCCAACGTGCTCGTGCTCCGCGGCGACAAGGCGAAGGAAGACCGCCAGTTCACCCCTACGCTCAACGGCCATGCCCACGCCACCGACCTCCTGGAGCAAATCAACCAGTTCAACGAGGGCTTCTTCGCCGACGGCACTCCCATCAAGAACCCCGGCGAGAAGTTCTGCTGCGGCGTGGCTTGCTATCCCGAGAAGCACGAGGAGGCCCCCAACATGGAGCAGGACATGCTGCACCTCCTGAAGAAACAGCAGCTCGGCGCTTCCTATGCCGTGACCCAACTCTTCTACGACAACAAGAAATTCTACGAGTTCGTGGAGAAGGCCAGGCAAATGGGCATCACCATCCCCATCATCCCCGCCCTCAAGCCTTTCGCCAAGCTCAGCCAGCTGACGGTAGTTCCGAAAACCTTCCATTGCGACATCCCGGAAGAGCTGGCAAGCGAGGTCTTGAAATGCAAGACCGACGACGACACTCGTGCACTCGGCATCGAATGGACTACGGCGCAGGTGAAAGACCTCTTCGAGCATGGATTCAACAACGTGCACTTCTTCACCGTATCGGCAGTGGAGAGCGTGAAGCAAATAGCAAAGGGCTTGTTTTAAGTGAAGAATGAAGAGTGAAGAGTGAAGAACAAAGAGTGAAGAGTGAAGAACAAAGAGTGAAGAGTGAAGAACAAAGAATGAAGAGTGAAGAATGAAGAGTGAAGAATGAAGAGTGAAGAGTGAAGAGTGAAGAATCCAATAGCAAAAGCTGTTGTCTTAACTCCTTTAACTCCTTAACTCCTTAACTCCTTCACCTCCTTAACTCCTTTAACTCCTTAACTCCCCTTCCCTTCTCAAACTCCCCCCAAAACAACATTCAACAGAAAAAAATAAAGGATGAAACGCAGCGAAGTCATAGGCCAGGAAGAGGCTTGGAGCCGCCTGATGGAGATGGCGAGGGAAAACCGGGTGCCCCACGCCCTGATGTTTTGCGGTCCAGAGGGATGCGGCAAGCTGGCCATGGCGCTCGCCTTCGCCAGCTATCTGCTGGGCGAAGACGGCACGCCGGCAGAAGAGCAGGGCCTCCAGCAGAGGCGAGCCGTGGCCATGCTCAAGAAATGGGAGCATCCCGACCTCCACTTCACCTTCCCCACCATCAAGACCTCGGAGATGAACAGCGACCATTCGCCCGTAAGCCTCGACTTCATCAAGGAATGGAGGGAGATGCTGCTCTCGCAAGGCCCCTACGTGCTGATAAGCGAATGGATGAGACAGATGGGGAAAGCCGACAGCGACCTCAACAAGCAGGCCATCATCACGGCCGAGGAAACCGACTGGCTCTCGCGAGAGCTGAGCATGATGTCGAGCCAGGGAGGATACAAAATCAGCCTGATATGGCTGCCCGAACGAATGAACCAGACCAGCGCCAACAAGATATTGAAGCTCCTGGAGGAACCGCCCCGACAAACGCTCTTCCTGCTTGTGAGCGAACAACCGGAGCTATTGCTCGAAACCATCAGAAGCCGCGTGCAAAGGCTCGACTTCAAGAAGATAGCCACGGAGGACATGGAAAAGGCCCTCAGGGAGCGGCGCACGCTCGACGCCGACACCGCCCACCGCATAGCCCGCATCGCAAACGGCAACTGGAACCATGCGCTTGAAGAGCTGGACGCTGGCAACGAAAACCGCCAGCATCTCGACATGTTCATCATGCTGATGCGACTGGCCTACATGCGCAACATCCACGACCTGAAGAAATGGAGCGAAGCGGTGTCCACCTTCGGCCGTGAGAAGCAGAAGCGCATGCTCGACTACTTCTTGCACATGATACGCGAGAGCTTCATATACAACTTCCGCCAGCCCGAACTGAGCTACATGACGCAAGAGGAGGAGAACTTCGCCCGAAACTTCGCCCGCTTCATCAACGAGGCCAACATCATCGACATCACCCGGCTGCTGGAGGAAAGCAAGCGATACATCGGGCAGAACGCCAACCCCAAGATTGTGTTCTTCGACCTGGCGCTCAAAATCATCGTGCTGCTAATCAGGAAGTGATACAAGAGGAATGTTAAGTGTTAAATATTAAATGCCAAATGAAGCACACGCCATCATTGACAGGTAATATTTACAGAGGTTCACACCTACTTAACATCAAGAAGAAAGAAATATATAAAACAAGGAAGGCGACAGCCCAACTTAACATTTAACACTTTAACACTCAACATTTAACATTGAAATAGATGGACTATAAAAATATGAGATTCAGAATGTGGCACGGCTGCGACCGCGGCTTGTGCTGCAAGGCTGTGGGCAGACAAGACCGACAGCTCAATACCTACGACTGGCTGGCCGACGTGCCGGGCAACGCAGAGAGCACCGACCTCGTGGAAGTGCAATTCAAGAACACCCGCAAGGGATACTACCACAATGTGAACAATCTCGACCTGAAGAAGGGCGACGTGGTGGCCGTAGAGGCCAGCCCGGGACACGACATCGGCGTGGTGACACTCACCGGAAGACTCGTGAAACTGCAAATCAAGAAGGCCAACCTCAAGTCGATGGACGACATCAAGCGCATCTACCGCATCGCCAAGCAGGTAGACCTCGACAAGTGCAAGGAGGCCAAAAGCCGCGAGCACGACACCATGATCCAGAGCCGGCAGATAGCCAAAGATCTGGGACTGAAGATGAAGATTGGCGACGTGGAATACCAGGGCGACGGCAACAAAGCCATCTTCTACTACATCGCCGACGAGCGCGTCGACTTCCGCCAGCTCATCAAGGTGCTGGCCGACACCTTCCACGTGCGCATCGAGATGAAGCAGATAGGTGCGCGCCAGGAGGCAGGGCGCATCGGCGGAACAGGCCCCTGCGGCAGAGAGCTATGCTGCGCCACATGGATGAAAAACTTCGTGAGCGTGAGCACCAACGCCGCCCGATTCCAGGACATCTCGCTCAATCCACAGAAGCTGGCCGGCATGTGCGCCAAGCTGAAATGCTGCCTCAACTACGAGGTGGACAACTATGTGGAAGCCAGCCGTAAATTCCCACCCAAGGACATCATTCTCCAAACCGTGGACGGCGACTACCACCAGTTCAAGGCCGACCTGCTGGCCGGGCTCATCACCTACTCCTCCGACAAGAACCTGGGCGCCAACATGGAAACCATCTCCCTGGAGCGGGCCAAGGAAATCATCGAGATGAACAGGGCCGGAGAAAAGCCCCTCAGCCTTCTTGAAAACGGCAAGACAAAGACCGTACAGAAGTCGTCCGACCTGCTGGCCGAGGCCGACCTGAGCCGCTTCGACAAAAGCAAGAAGAAGAAAAAGCCAAAAAACAACGGCAAGGAAGCCAAGGGCGAGAACCGGAAGGATAACAGAGGCGAGAGAAAGAACGGAAATGGAAATGGAAACGGCAACGGGAATGCAAACGGAAACGGAGCCAACCGCCGCAAAGACAACCGCAAGCCCACCCCCCAACAGCCCAATGGGGAGAACAAGCCAAAGCCACAGCCCGAGAACAAGCCTCTACCCCAAGAGAACAAAGAATGAGAAAGCTATTATACTGCATGACGGCGGCCACAATGGCCGCCATACTTGCAGCCTGCAGCGGATCTACGGCATACAACCAATACGTGCATACCCCGATAGCAGGCTGGGAGAAGAACGACACGCTCTCCTTCGAAGTGCCGCCCCTGGCCGAGGGAGGGCACTACAAGGAGAGCCTGGGTTTGCGCATCACCGACGACTACCCCTTCATGGGCCTTACGCTCATCGTGGAGCAAACCGTCTATCACCCTGACCGGAAGACAAAGGCCGAGAGCAAGAGAGACACCATCAACTGCCAGTTTATCACCGACAATGGCACCTCCCGCAACCAAGGCATCAGCTACAGCCAGTACAGCTTCCCCATCAACATCTACGAGATGCAGCCCGGCGACTCTATCCACGTGGCCATCCGCCATGCCATGAAGCGCGAGATTCTGCCTGGCGTGAGCGACATCGGTGTCAAGATTACGAAAATGAAATGAAAAAATATACCAATTAGACTAATCCAGCAAGCAGCCCTCTTGCTCTTGGCTAGCAGTTCTCGCTATTAGGGCCGACTCGGGACTTACACCCATTAAGACAATGTTCATGCAGGGCATACAAAAAAAAGCAGTTACCTATAAATAGATAACTGCCTAATTATTTGTAGTGACTCGCATGGGGCTCGAACCCATGACCCCAACATTAAAAGTGTTGTGCTCTACCAGCTGAGCTAGCGAGTC
>CAVGLH010000065.1:0-12291 GCA_963630065.1 Bacteroides fragilis
ATTTAAAATAAAATGAGGAACTCTTTGTGAGCCCCTCATTCCACTGAACGTTGCAAAATTACGAATATTTTTGATATTATCCAAAGTTTTTGCATTTTTTTCGTTGCTATATGCGCAATTTTCATGAATTGTGCAGTATTTTCGGCTTATTTCTTCGCTGGATGAAGTATTTTACCATACTCTTCCGGGGAATTCAACAGCCTAACCGCCTCCTTCACCTGCTTATCATAACGCAGGGTATTCTGGATTGCACCGCCCTGGTAATAATAAGCCGTCACAATGTCGTTTTCCAGCAGTTGCATGATGTATGCTTTATTGTAGTCGAGGTCCTTCGCCACATTGTGACTCAACTTCTTCGCCAAAGCATCAAATTCGGGCTTCGCATCATTATAATACCCCTCGAACTTGGCAAGTTTCTCCAGTTCCTTCAGATATTTCTCCGTCTCCCTATCATACTTGAAGTCACACTTCAGCACCCTTGCCTTGAATTCCTCGTAGTCGGCATCGGTCAGGGCGAAATCCTTGGCGGGAGCTATCTTGGGATGTTTGGCAACATAGTCAACCACGTAGTTAAGCATCACCTCATTGCTGTCGCGGGCACCCGCCAGATAGAAGGCGAGGTTAGGCACAGAGTCTGCCTTGACCTCTACGTCGGGCTTAATGCCACCGCCGTCGCGCACCTCTCTTCCGCCAGCGGTATGGAACACTTTGGTCAATGAGTCCGGCACGTGTTCCACATAGCCGCCCTTGGAATGCTTGTAGTTCAATGCCTGAACACACCTCCCGCTGGGGATATAGTACTTGCTCGATGTCAATTTCATCTGTCCGTTGTAGGGCAAGTCGAACGTTGCCTGCACCAATCCCTTTCCGTACGTGCGCGTACCTAATATTACTGCACGGTCATAATCCTGCAGACTGCCACTGAGAATCTCGCTGGAGCTCGCAGTATTGCCACTTACCAGCACGACTATCGGCATCAGCGTATCCACGGGTTCCACCGTAGTCTTGTATTCACTGTTGGCGCGCTGCAACTTGCCCCGCATCTTGAGCACCACCTTTCCCTTGGGCAGGAACAGGTTAGCAATACTCACCGCCTCGTTCACCGCTCCACCGCCATTGTTTCGGAGGTCGAAGACAAGTTTCTCTGCCCCCTGTTTCTTCAGGTCGACAAAGGCTCGGCGCACGTCCTTGGCACACTGGTCGGTAAACTGGTTGAGGTTGATATAACCCACCTTGTCCTGTAACAGACCATAGTAAGGCAAATAAGGCAACTGGATGGACTTTCGCTCTATCTTTATCTTCAGCACCTTTCCCGTGCTGGGGCGTTTCACTTTCAGCAGAAAGGAAGTGCCGGGTGCCCCCTTTAGGTGGTCGCTCACATAACTCACATCCTTGCCCAACATCGTGGAGTCGTCGATGCTGAGGATGATGTCTCCCTTCTTGAGTCCCGCCTCTGCAGCGGGCATATTCTCGTATGGCTCGTCAATGACCACCTTCTGGATCTGGTTGTTGTAGCGGATCAAGGATCCGATGCCAGCATACTTGCCGGTAAGCATTGACTTGAGGTCCTTCACTTTCGATTCGGGGTAGTAGGTCGTATAAGGGTCGAGACTTCCCAGCATACCATTGATGCCGCTCCCTATCACCTCGTCCGCATCAAGCGTATCAACATACACCAGGTCAAGGTTCTTGTAGATGGCATTGAAAATGTCCATGTTTTTCGCCACCTTGAAGTCATGATCCTTATCTTTCTGGGCAAATGTCGGCACCACCAACATCAACGCCAGCAATGAAAACACGAGTTTTTTCATCATTTGCTTGTTCTTTTTTTATTTCGACCACAAAAATACGCATTTCCGGGCTAATACTACCCTAAAATGAAGAAAATTTGCACTTTTTTTGATCTAAACACAAAAAAGTACCGAAAATATTTGGTGGAACCAAAAAAAGTCAGTACCTTTGCAACCGCAAATAAGGGACAACACTTATTTCAAAGAGTAATGCTTCAATAGCTCAGTTGGTTAGAGCACCTGACTGTTAATCAGGGGGTCGTTGGTTCAAGCCCATCTTGAAGCGCAAACTTTAAAGTCTTGCAAGTTAAAAACTTGTGAGACTTCTTTGTTTTCATGCAATTCACACACAACTATACAAAAAATAAGGATGGACAACCAACACGGCCATCCACCCTTGCTAAAATCTATATGCTTTTTCTAAATCACTATTCCACCGTAAAGTCAAATCCAAAAGGCTGAGCCTGAAAATACTTGTTGCTGAGACCGCTCTTGTAGAAGAAGCAGTACTCGCCCGGCTCTAGCGGCTGAGGGAATGTCACCTCGAAGGTGTTATTGTTGATGGTGTTTATCTCAAAGTTCACCATTTCTCGGGTACTTGCGTTAGAGCCCTCGAAACCAGCGACTGTATATGACATGCTACTTGGGAAGAGGCGACGGCCGCCCTTCTTAGTTGTCTTCGTCTGCATCTTGATAAGTTGGAACTCATTGGGGCTCTGTATGCTGTTCATCACCATCTCATAAAGATTACCCGACTCCTGGCTAAAGCTCTTGCCTTCCTCCTTATTGAAGAAGAAGCGGAACACCGGCTGAGTACCCGTCTTCACCTTGGAAGTAGAGCCCGGAATAACCAATTTCTGGATCTCCTTGCCGGAAGTGGCCATCAGCGTCAGACCTCCTGCCACCGCAGCAGCCTCGCCACCGCTTACACTGCGGCCGCCCACCGCGCTGCCCACTCCCCAAGCAACACCGGCAACTGCTGCCAAAGTGCCGAGGTTGAGACCTTTCTCCTCCTTCTCGAAGTTGGTACGATACACCTTGACGGGCTTGCCTCCATCTACAGGATTCCAAAGCACCAACCCCTCATAGCCATTGTCTGTCTTGGCAATCTTCTGAAGGTAAGTAATCAGGTCCTGTGTGGCACCAGCAGCCTTTAACTCTCGCATATAGCTGATATCGAAAGTCAGCGTGCGGGTAGTGCTGTTCTCTATGGCACCCTTGATTTCCTCTGAGGAGAATCCCTCCTTCAAAAGATCGATGACCGACTGGTTAGTCACTGCTTCGTTCTGTGCATTTATTGAGAGTGTGGCGAGCATCATCATGGCTGCCATAAATATCTTCTTAACCATAATCTATATCTTTAAATTGTTTATATATATGTTTCTTTCTCTGACGCAAAGGTAGCAAAAATTTCCAAACAAGCAAAGGGAAACACGCTTTATTTTCCCAAAACACCCATTTTAAAACCGTCTCTCCAAAGAGAGTTTCCTAAACACAAGACACACCTTATTATATATAGACAGAAAATGGCGCATTCCCTACAACGGAGATGCGCCATCCTTTATAATACAACTTGTATTATTCTACATCATTATTATGGTCCAAGGAGTCATTGAAATCCTTGGGGACCTGATCATCGTTATGATGCTCATAGCGACGAGGCTGACGGGCAGGACGGTCGCCACCATTGTGACGGTCCTCACGGCGACCGCGACGCTCACCACGCTCAGGACGCGGACGACGCTCACGCTCCACATAACCCTCGGGCTTCTCGATGAGGACACGGTGAGAGAGCTTGTACTTGCCAGTCTTAGGATCAATCTCCATCAACTTCACCTTGATCTTGTCACCTTCCTTGATACCAGCTTCCTCTACGGTCTCCAGACGCTTCCAGTCAATCTCGGAGATATGGAGCAAACCATCCTTGCCAGGCAGAATCTCCACGAAGCAACCGTAAGGCATCACGGAGCGTACAGTCCCCTCATACACCTCACCTACCTCGGGAACAGCCACAATCGCCTTAATCTTAGCCAAAGCTGCATCGATGGCATCCTTGTTAGGAGCAGACACCTGCACATGACCCCTGCCATCAGACTCGTCGATGGTGATGGTAGTACCGGTATCCTCCTGCATCTGCTGGATAATCTTACCGCCGGGACCAATCACTGCACCGATGAACTCCTTAGGAATGTCGAATGCTACGATGCGTGGAACCTGAGGTTTCATCTCGGCACGAGGCTCGGAGAGTGTCTCCATCATGCAGTTGAGGATGTGCTCACGACCAGCCTTTGCCTGCATCAAAGCCTCCTCAAGAATCTCGAAACTCAAACCGTCGCACTTGATATCCATCTGAGTGGCGGTCAAACCGTCACATGTACCAGTTGTCTTGAAGTCCATGTCACCCAAGTGGTCCTCGTCGCCGAGAATATCGCTCAGGATAGCGTACTTGTCTTCACCTGGGTTCTTGATCAGACCCATGGCAATACCGGAAACAGGTTTCTTCATTGGAACACCAGCATCCATCAGGGCGAGAGTACCAGCACAAACTGTAGCCATGGAAGAAGAGCCGTTAGACTCCAGAATCTGGCTTACCAGACGAACTGTATAGGGGAAGTCTGTGGGAATCTGACCCTTCAAACCGCGCCATGCCAAGTGACCGTGGCCAATCTCGCGACGACCTACGCCACGCTGAGCCTTGGCCTCACCTGTAGAGAATGGAGGGAAGTTGTAGTGAAGAAGGAAGCGTTGGTAGCTCTTCTCCAAAACGCCGTCGATGAGTTTCTCATCCATCTTGGTACCGAGGGTACAGGTAGAGAGAGACATAGTCTCACCACGCTGGAAGATAGCACTTCCGTGAGGCATTGGGAGAGGTGAAGCCTCGCACCAGATAGGACGGATATCGGTAGTGGCACGACCGTCGAGACGCAAGCCCTCGTCGAGGATGCAACGGCGCATAGCATCGCGCATCACATCGTCATAGTAACGTGTAGCCTCGGCGTGCTTCTCCTCCAATTCCTCCTCAGAGAGGTCGGTATGAGCTGCGTCATACTTCTCCAGGAAGTCTGCCAACACCTTGTCGAAGGCATCCTGGCGGGCGTGCTTCTCAAGAGCCTGGTGGTTGATGTCGTAAGCAGGCTTGTAAAGTTCGTTCTTAATCTGCTCGCGGAGCTCCTCGTCGTTGACCTCGTGGTCGTACTCACGCTTCACGTCAGTACCCTTCTCCTTGGCCAACTCGTACTGGAGGTCGCACATAGGCTTGATAGCCTCGGCAGCCACCTTGAGGGCACCGATGAGATCCTGCTCGGAAACCTCCTTCATCTCGCCTTCCACCATCATGATGTTGTCCTTGGTGGCACCCACCATGATGTCCATGTCGGCCTCCTCCATCTGCTGGAAGGTAGGGTTAACGACATACTCGCCGTTGACACGGGCCACACGAACCTCGGAGATGTAATACTCGAAAGGAATATCTGAACAAGCCATGGCAGCAGAGGCAGCGAAACCTGCGAGGGCATCCGGCTGGTCAACGCCATCGGCTGAGAGCAACATTACCTGTACATAAACTTCTGCATGGTAGTTAGAAGGGAAAAGTGGACGCAATGCGCGGTCCACAAGGCGGGAGGTAAGGATTTCCTCGTCGCTGGCTTTGCCTTCGCGCTTGGTGAAACCACCAGGGAAACGGCCGGCAGCACTGTACTGCTCACGGTAATCTACTTGCAAAGGCATGAAATCTGTACCCGGAACTGCATCCTTTGCTGCACAAACAGTTGCGAGAAGCACTGTGTTACCCATGCGGAGAACCGCAGCACCATCAGCCTGTTTTGCAACTTTTCCGGTTTCAATTGTGATGGTTCTTCCATCAGGCAATTGAACACTTTTTGTAATTACGTTCATCTAATTTAAAAAACTTATTGTTTTGTCTAACATCTAAATATCTAAAACGCTGCAAAGATACCTCATTAATTACGAATAAACGAATATTCGGCCAACTATTTTCCACTTTTTTAAATATTTTATCTATCTAGGGTGCATTATTCCCAATTTTATTACTACCTTTGCAATCGATAATTTTGCAAAACATTAAAATACATGAAGATAACTAGACTCTGCACCATAGCAACCATCACGACAGCTGCACTGGCTCTTACCTCTTGCAACAACAGGAAATTCCATATCAACGGTAACATTACCGAGGCCAAAGACTCCATGCTCTATCTGGAGAACATAGGACTGAACGGTCCCGAGAAGATAGATTCCGCCAAACTGGGGGAGGACGGATACTTCGCCTTCGACGAGACTGCAATGGACTCCATCTCGCCCGAATTCTACCGGCTGAGGATTGCCAACCAGACCATCAACCTCAGCATCGACTCCACGGAGACGGTCACCGTGAAGGCCGCCTACCCTCAGATGAGCTACAAATACGAGGTGGAAGGCTCGGAGAACTGCGGCAAGATAAAAGAACTGTCGCTCATGCAGATGACCCTGCAAGGCAACATCAACGCCATCGCCAAAGACCCCAATATTGGGACTGACTCCGTCGGCCTCATCGTGGCACGCATGCTTGAGGCTTACAAACAGGACATCAAGACCCACTACATATTCAAGGAGCCGATGAAAGCCTCCTCCTACTACGCCCTCTTCCAGACCATACAGCTAGGCAACGCCAACTCACTGATATTCAACCCCAGAAACAGCAAGGAAGACGTGAAGGTGTTTGCCGCTGTAGCCACCAGTTGGGACACCTACTACCCAGGCGCAGAGCGCGGAAAAAACCTCCACAACATCGCCATCCAAGGCATGAAGGACATCCGCATCATCGAGAGCCAGATGGCTGAGCAACAGATAGACGCCAGCAAGGTGAGCGTAAACGGCTGCATCGACCTGGCGCTGGAAGACAGCAAGGGGCGGGTACGTCACATCACCGACCTGAAGGGCAAGGTGGTGCTGCTCGACTTCCACCTCTTTGCCAGCAGCGAGAGCACTAAGCGCATCATGATGCTGAGGGAGCTCTACAACAAGTATCACGCAGCTGGCCTGGAAATCTACCAAATATCCGTAGACCCCAATGAGCATTTCTGGAAGACATCGACCGCAGCCATCCCATGGATTTGCGTACGCGACGAGAACGGAATCCAGGGTCAAAGCGTGCAGCTCTACAACGTGCAGAACATCCCAACCTTCTTCCTCATCGACCGGAGCAACACCCTGCAAGCAAGAGACAACCAGATTAAGGATCTCGATGCTGCCATCAAGAACCTATTATAACAACTTAGCAAAACACTAAAATGAACCAGAAACTCTTAACGCTAGCAACATTGGCGCTCGTCGCAACGGGTGCCAATGCCAAAGTAAAGTTGCCACACATCCTGGGTGACAACATGATTATCCAACAAAACCAAGAAGCCAACCTCTGGGGCTGGGACAAGCCAGGAACTACCGTCGAGGTGACCACCTCATGGTCCATGCTGAAATATTCCGCCAAGACCGGCAAGGACGGCAAGTGGGCGGTCAAGGTGCAGACACCCAAGGCCAGCTACACCCCACTCTCCATCACCTTCGACGACGGCGAGAAAACCACCATCAGCAATGTGCTGGCCGGCGAAGTGTGGGTTTGCGCAGGACAGAGCAACATGGAGATGCCGATGAAGGGATTCGGCAACTGCCCCGTGGAAGGCTACAACAAAGCAGTGCTCGAAGCCAACGACTACAAAGGGGTACACTATGTGAAGATACCCAGCGTGATGAGCACCAAGCCATTGGACGATGCCAACTGCGAATGGAAGGTCATCAATCCGGAAACCATAGCCGACGCATCTGCCACGGGATATTTCTTCGCGCAAGCCGTGAACAAGGCACTCGGCATCCCGGTAGGCCTCGTGATGGCCAACAAAGGAGGCAGCCGCGTGGAGAGTTGGCTCGACCGCGACTATCTGAAGAAGAACACCATGGAGGAACTCGACTCCGCCAAGATGTCGAAAGTACCCAAGATGGGCTACGACTACCTCTACCCTCTCCTCTGGGGCAACGGCACCTTCCACCCCATCCTCAACTACTCGGTAAAGGGTATACTCTACTATCAAGGCTGTTCCAACGTGGGCGACCCCGAAGACCAATATACCAAGCGCCTCGCCGACCTCGTGGCCCAGTGGCGCAGAGACTTCAAGCAGGGCGAACTGCCATTCTACTTCGTACAGATAGCACCTTATCATAACGGCGACGTAAACGGCGACTGGGGGCCAAGACTCCGCGAGCAGCAGTTCAACGCAGCCAAAATCATCCTCAACAGCGGCATCGTATGCACCGAGGACCTGGTTTACCCCTACGAGGTGGAGCAGATACACCCCTGCCAGAAGCAACCCGTAGGCGAGCGCCTTGCCCTGCAAGCGCTCAGCAAGACCTATGGTATGAAGGGTCTCTTCTGCGAGAGCATGACATTCAGGGAGATGAAGATCGTGGGCGACACTGTGAAAGTTCACTTCGACAACACCTACGGAGCCTACAACCGCTTCAAGGACATCGAAGGTTTCGAAGTGGCAGGCGAAGACAAAGTGTTCCACAAGGCCACAGCCAAGCATTTCTGGCAGCCCGGCAACGACCCATGGAACGAAAGCATCATCGTAACCTGCCCCGAGGTGAAGAAGCCCGTGGCCCTGCGCTATTGCTTCCGCAACTTCCAGCTCGGCAACATGGCGAACGCCGGCGGTCTTCCCCTCTTCCCTTTCAGAACCGACAAATGGTAATCAACGAATATAAAGGCGACCTTTCGCATAAGCCAAAGGTCGCCTTTTTTAAAAACTTCAAAAAATGAATCACGTTTTAGATAAGTTTCAATTTTGCCCTGCCTGTGGAAGCAGCCACTTCGAAATCAACAATTTCAAGAGCAAGAAGTGTTCCACATGCGGGTTCACTTATTATGCAAACCCCAGTAGTGCCACCGTGGCATTTATCCTCAACGAGAAAGACGAGCTCCTTGTGGTGCGCCGCAAGAACGACCCCGCCAAGGGAACCCTCGACCTTCCTGGTGGTTTCGTAGACATGGACGAGACTGGCGAAGAAGGAGTGGCAAGGGAAGTGAAGGAAGAAACGGGACTGGAGGTTACAGGAGTGACCTATCAGTTCAGCATTCCCAACCTCTACCTCTATTCCAGCTTCCTCGTCCACACCCTCGACATGTTCTACCTCGTCAGCGTGAAAGACCTCACCCATGTGGAGGCTATGGACGACGCGGAGGAGTCGTATTGGATTCCTCTCGAAAACATCCACCCCGAGGAATTCGGCCTAGACTCCATCCGGCAAGGTTTGGGCAAATTTCTTGCAAAACATATGGCTAAATGATGAAAAAACAAGCCAAACATTTAAAAAACCAAAAAAAATAGCAATATAATAAGGTATAAGCAAAAAGTTTATTTACTTTTGCGCATCAAAACAGAAACTGTGTAGAAGCGTATGCAAGAAAATTTAGTAATCGTCGAGAGCCCCGCAAAGGCTAAGAAAATCGAAGAGTTTTTAGGAAAAGACTATAAGGTGATGTCTTCCTACGGCCACATCCGCGACCTGAAGAAGAAGGAACTAAGTATAAACGAGAAGACTATGGAACCCTGTTATGAGATTCCAGAGGAAAAGAAAAAGCTCGTTACAGAATTGAGATCGAATGCTAAGGAAGCCAAAAAAATATGGCTGGCATCCGATGAGGACCGCGAGGGAGAGGCCATCAGCTGGCACCTTTGCGAAGTGCTCGGACTGGACGAGGAGAAGACGAGCCGCATCGTCTTCCACGAAATCACCAAGCCCGCCATCCTTGATGCCATCAAGAACCCGCGCCATCTGAACATGAACCTCGTGAATGCCCAGCAAGCACGCCGTGTGCTCGACCGCTTGGTAGGTTTCAAGCTGTCGCCGGTTCTTTGGAGGAAGGTGAAGCCCTCTCTCTCTGCCGGACGCGTGCAGAGCGTGGCCGTACGTTTGATAGTGGAGCGCGAGCGCGAAATCCAGAAGTTCAAGAGCGAGCCATACTACCGCATCAATGCCGTATTCGTGATGATAGACGAAAGCGGAAGCGCCACCGAGGTCAAGGCCGAACTGGACCAGCGCTTCAAGACCCACGAGGAGGTGGAAGCCTTCCTCGAAAAATGCAAAGGTGCCAAGTTCAGCGTGGAGGCCGTGAGCAAGAAACCGCTGAAGCGAGTTCCCGCTCCACCTTTCACCACCTCTACTCTCCAGCAGGAGGCTGCCCGCAAGCTGGGATTCACGGTGAGCCAGACCATGATGGTGGCCCAGCGTCTGTACGAGGGGGGAAACATCACCTACATGCGTACCGACAGCGTCAACCTCTCCACCCTGTGCAAGAACGCCAGCAAAGACGAAATCATCAAAGTTTATGGCAAGGAGTACAGCCACGGACGAGATTATCACACCAGTTCAAAGGGAGCACAGGAAGCCCATGAGGCAATCCGCCCCACTTATATGAGCGAGACAAGCATCGAGGGAACGGGCCAGGAGAAGAGGCTCTACGAACTCATCTGGAAACGAACACTGGCATCGCAAATGGCTGATGCCCAGATAGAGAAGACCACCGTCACCATCAACATCGAAGGAGCGAGCGAGAAGTTCGTGGCCAACGGAGAGGTTGTTGTATTCGACGGATTCCTCAAGGTTTACCACGAGTCTACCGACGAAGACGACAATACAGAGGACGCAGCCCACACCCTGCCGGCCCTGAGCGAAGGAGACGAGTTGCAGCGCAGGGAAATCGTAGCCACTGAAAGATTCTCGCAGGCCCCGACAAGATACACTGAGGCCAGCCTGGTGAAGAAACTGGAAGACCTGGGCATCGGCCGTCCATCCACATACGCCCCGACCATCAGCACCATCCAGCAGCGCGAATACGTGGTGAAAGGCGACAAGACTGGAGAGGAACGGTCGTTTACCATAGACATTCTGAAGGGTATTGCGATTACCCAGAAAACGAAGAAGGAGATGGCCGGTTCAGAGAAAGGCAAGCTCCTGCCCACAGACATTGGCATCGTGGTCAACGACTTCTTGATGAACAGTTTCCCCAATATCATGGACTATAACTTCACGGCCAACGTGGAGCAAAAATTCGATGACATTGCAGAGGGAAAGACCGAATGGATTAGTTGGATGAAAGATTTTGACAAGGGATTCGAGCCAGAAGTCACCACGGTGATGAACGCCCGCAGCGAACACAAGGCCGGCGAGCGAGAACTGGGCAAAGACCCCAAGAGCGGGCGCCCCGTGTTTGTGAAGATTGGACGTTTCGGACCCGTCGTACAGATTGGAACCGCAGACGATACGGAAAAGCCTCTGTTCGCCCAGCTGACTGCCGACAAGAGCATCGAGACCATCACCCTCGAAGAAGCCCTGGAGTTGTTCAAGTTGCCCCGCAACTTGGGCGAGTTTGAAGGCAGCAGCGTCACCATCGGCGCAGGGCGCTACGGCCCATACGTGCTCCACGAGCGCAAATATGTGGCCATCCCCAAGACCGACGACCCACTGACCATCACGCTGGAAAGAGCCATCGAGCTGATCAACGAGAAACGGGCCAACGAGCAGAAGCGCCATATCAAGTCGTTCTACCAAGACGAGAAACTGGAGCTCCTCAATGGTCGCTACGGTCCATACATCGCCTATGACGGCAAGAACTACCGCATCCCCAAAGCCAAGCAAGAAAACGTAGAAGCCCTGACCTACGAGGAGTGCATGACCATCATCAAGGAGTCACCAGAGCCCAAGTCAAAGGGTCGCCGTAAATAACAAGTTCAAAGGACATCGCATAAACGAGAAAGAACCGAAAGAAACAATGAAGTCAATCATCATCATAGGATACATGGGAGCCGGCAAGACAACTGTCGGCAAAGCCCTGGCCAAGGAACTTGGCGTGATGTTCTACGACCTCGATTGGTACATAGAAAGCCGCATGCGCAAGACCGTGAAGCAAATCTTCGACGAGTCGGGCGAAAGCGGCTTTCGCCAAATAGAGCACAACATGCTCCACGAGGTGGCGGAGTTTGAGAACGTAGTGGTAAGCTGTGGCGGAGGAACGCCATGCTTCTTCGACAACATGGACTACATGAATCTGTCGGGCGAGACCATCTATCTGAAGGCTTCTCCCGAGACCCTACACGCACACCTGAAGATGGGAAAGGGTGTGCGCCCGCTCTTGCTCAACAAGACTCCCGAAGAGGTAGACACCTTCATCCATGAGCAACTGAAGCTACGCGAACCCTATTATAATAAGGCCAAGTATGTCATCGATGTCAACGTGATGGACAACTTTGACAAAATCAACGCCATTGTCAGGCAGATAAGACAAAAGCTAAACGTATAAATTTATAGAGATTTTTAATTTTCACAAAAGCCCAAGAACATTGAAGAAATGAAGAAATGGACCATCGAAGACTCGAAGGAGCTCTACAACATCAAGGGTTGGGGCACTTCTTACTTTGGCATCAACGACAACGGTGATGTCTATGTAACT
>CAVGLH010000066.1:0-12290 GCA_963630065.1 Bacteroides fragilis
ACCTCCTACAGTTACCCATACTTGCCAGAAAAGGCAATCATAGGAGGTACGGCGTCCCCGCCGTACCACTCAGGCAAGGAATTGTAGCTTCGCCAATAAGAAATATACCAACTTATTTTTTAATCATTACTAAGATATTATAAAAGACAGAATTCATGGAAAAAATAGACAGAAGAAGGAAACCAGCCATCCGGGAACCAAGACCCGAGATGACGATGGAGGAAATGCGCCACAGACTGGCCAGCCTGAAGGAATTGGAGACGGCAACGGGCATCAGATACCACAAACTGCGGCTCACCGCCAAGATGATAATAGGCACCAGAGAATCGTCGGGGAAGGAATTTACCATCAACCTCTATGACCTCTACAAAGCCTACCAAGAATGCCTGCGGTTCACCAGCCCTGAGGTGAAAAAGTATATTTTCATGGGACATTCGCCCGCCGTGGCATTGTTGAGAATGCTACAAAAGGGATATTAGTACCCATTTGCGTCCTATTTTTCGCCTAAAGGTGTCATAATGTCGTAACAAACGTTAAATACTGGAGACTCGCGTTAAATATCAGCTAGTTTGCGTTAACAAGCTTGTCTATCTGAATTATTTTTGTTATATTTGCAACGTCTATATAACAAAATCGCTATTTAAGGCATTTGTCTTAGCGATTTTTGCAGAATTTCAATTACTTGTTCTGCACTTGTTTGACACCGAACCTAAAAAAGGATTAAGTAGTATGAGTTTAAAAAGTAAAGTAAAGAAAATTTCGGTCATTGCCTTGTTGGCGTTAACAGCCGCACCAATTTATGGTCAGGACTTGTTGGCGAGGCAAGCTCCAGTAGACCACAGAATGAAATCGCTCGACACCCTCGCAGTGTCACACTATCGAATGATGGAAGATCGCGAGAATCCCTCTGCCGACTTGTATGAGGACTTCTCCAATCAGTACGCACACAAGGTGACATCCTTGCCCGAGCACTTTCGCATCGACCTCCGTCATTTCTGCATGCCAACTCCTAGTCGCGTTGTCACAAGTAACTTCGGTTACCGTGCTAGCTTTGGCCGCCAACATAAAGGTATGGACATCAAGGTTTATATTGGCGACTCAATCCGCGCAGCCTTTGCAGGCAAAGTTCGCATCGTAAGATATGAAGGTGGTGGTTACGGAAAGTACATCGTGATCCGTCACAACAATGGATTGGAAACCATCTATGGCCATCTCTCAGCGCAGCTGGTGAGCGAGAACCAAGAGGTGAAGGCAGGAGATGTAATCGCCCTCGGTGGCAACACGGGACGAAGCACAGGTTCTCACCTCCACTTTGAGACTCGTCTCTGCGGAGTGGCTCTGAACCCAGCCCTGTTCTTCGACTTCCGCAACCAAGACGTAACGGGAGACTTCTACGACTTCAAACGCGACTCCTATGAGAGCGAGTATGCCGAAGCCAACGCCGCACGTGGCAAGATAGGTAACGGCGGTTACACCAAGGAGCAGGTGAACGGCGGCGAGGTAGGCAGATACCAAGCTGCTACCAACGGAGAGAAGCTCTATCACAAGGTGAAGTCTGGAGAAACGCTCATGAGCATCGCCGAGAAACGTGGTGTAAGCGTAGAACAGATTTGCCGCCTCAATGGTTACAAGAAGGACAAGAAGCTGAACCCCGGACAGATTATCCGCTACTCTTAATCAAGACCTTACAACATAACTTAAATACAGAAAAGAGCTGAATGCGCCAGATTTGCATTCAGCTCTTTTCTGTTATTCTTGCTGCTGTGTGCGGTGAGACACCGCACACCTGCTACCTTATTCGGCGTCCATTACATGACGCCGAAGAATCTTAGTACGTCGTTCAAGTTGGCTACCACCAACAGGATAATCAAGATGCCAAAGCCTACATACTCAGCACGCTCCATGAACTTGTCGCCTGGCTTGCGCCCCGTAATCATCTCATAGAGAAGGAAGAACACATGGCCGCCATCCAAGGCCGGGATAGGCAGGATGTTCATGAACGCCAAAATGATGCTCAGGAAGGCTGTCATCATCCAGAACGCATGCCAATCCCACATCGACGGGAACAGACTGCCCAAGGCACCAAAACCGCCCAGGCTCTTGGCTCCCTCCTTGGAGAACACATACTTCATGTCGCCCACATAACCAGCCAATACGTTCCATCCATACTTGATACCGGCAGGGAAACTCTCGAAGAAGCCGAAGCTGATGTGGGTCACCTTGTAATCCATCATCACGGGATGATTGAAGAAACCAAACTTCACGCCCTCCTCGCTCGCCTGGAGCAAGGTAGAGGTCTTCACCGTATCGCCCGAAGCCTTTTGGTATTCCACATTCGCAGTCAAAGCCTTCAAACTATCCTGGCGGGTAGTAGCAGAGGCCAGCACGTCGTCTATACGGCCCAACTCCAACTGGAAGTCGTTGAAGGAATCCACCTTCTTGCCATTGACGGTCAAAATCTTGTCGCCCTTGGCCAAGCCGAGTTTGCCGGCAGGAGAATCCTGCAACACGCTGTCTATCTGAAGAGGCACATACAACTCTACGAAACGAGGATTCTGCTTGATCATATCGAGCATATTGAGGTCGCCCTGCAGGGAGAGGCTCATCTTCTTGCCACCACGGATGATGTCTACACGCTTGGCAGTGGAAAGGTCGCGGAAGAGGTCGCCGTCGTAGGTCTTGAACTCTCCCTTCTCCGTACCCACGAGAATATCATGGTCTTGGAATCCCAAGGCCTTCGCCTCGCTATTGAACTTCATGCCCTGGGTCATGCTCTTGGTAGAAACGTAATCGTCGCCCCAGTGGAACATCACCATCGAATAGATGAAGAGAGCCAGCACAAAGTTGACCAGCACACCACCTATCATGATGAGCAGTCTCTGCCAGGCAGGTTTGCTGCGAAACTCATAGGGCTGCTCGGGCTGTTTCATCTGTTCGGTATCGAAGCTCTCGTCTATCATGCCCGAAATCTTGCAATATCCGCCCAACGGCAACCATCCCAAACCATAAGTGGTGTCTGAGTTCTTTGGCTTGAACTCGAAGAGGTGGAACCAAGGATCGAAGAACAGATAGAATTTCTCCACCCTTACACCGAAGAGCTTGGAGAAGAAGAAGTGTCCGCCCTCGTGGAGCAGCACCAAGATGGAAAGCGACAGCATCAGCTGCAACGCCTTGATCAAAAATACTTCCATTAACGTTGTAGAATTTAAAGAAGTTATAGAAGTTAAAGAAGTTAAGAGACATTAGGTAGTCTCCCTATTCCGCTTCTGATAATTCTTAATTATAAATTATTAATTATACATTATTCATCAGTTCTGTAGCGATGCGGCGAGCCTCGGCATCGGTCTGCAGATAGACATCGAGGTCGGGGTTGGCATCGAAGGCGGCCTTCGCCATCGTCTCCTCTATGATGTCCGCCATCTGAAGGAAGCCACACTCGCCCTTACGGAAACCGGCGTTCACAATCTCATTGGCTGCATTGACGATACACGACATGTTGCCACCCTTCTTGATTGCCTCGAAGGCCAACTGCAGGCACTTGAACTTCTTGTAGTCCGGCTCAAAGAACTGAAGGTCCTGTGCCTTGAAAAGGTCGAGGCGGTCACCGTTGAGATGCAAGCGCTGGGGGAAGGAGAAGGCATACTGGATGGGCAAGCGCATATCGGGAACACCCAACTGTGCCTTCACGGCTCCGTCGGCAAACTGCACGGCACTGTGCACAATGCTCTGCGGATGGATGAGCACCTCTATCTTCTCCGCCGGCACACCGAAGAGCCATTTTGCTTCTGTCACCTCGAAGCCCTTGTTCATGAGCGATGCCGAGTCGATGGTAATCTTGGCTCCCATATCCCAAGTGGGATGCTTGAGGGCATCGGCCGCCGTCACTTTCTCCAACTGTTCGTGGGTGTAGTTGCGGAAGGGGCCGCCCGAGCATGTGAGCAGAATCTTTTCCACTTCATTATCCCCCTCGCCCACCAAACTCTGGAAGATGGCGCTGTGCTCGCTATCCACCGGAAGGATGGGCACATGATATTCCTGGGCAAGGTTGCAAATCAACTCGCCAGCCACCACAAGCGTCTCCTTGTTGGCCAGACAAATCTTCTTACGTGCCTTGATGGCATGGATGGTAGGTTCCAAACCCGAGAAACCCACCATCGAGGCGAGCACCATGTCGATGGGCTCAGCCTGCACGATGTCGCAAAGAGCCTGTGTTCCAGCATACACCTTGACATCAGGCTCGTCACGCAGCAAGTCCTGCAACTCCCCATAGTGATCCTCGTTGGCTATCACCACGGCGGCAGGGTGAAACTTGCGAGCTTGCTCGGCAAGCTCCTTCACTCGGTTGTTGGCGGTAAGGCAATACACCTCGTACAGGTCGCTGTGCTGCTCGATGACATCGAGTGCCTGCGTACCGATACTACCCGTACTGCCGAGAATGCATATCTGTTGTTTCTTATTCATATTTTCGTTCTTCACTTACAAATGAATTCTTCACTCTTCATTCTTCACTTACAGTTCGAGCAGTCCCTCTGGTATTGCCATTCTTATCTCTTTCTTCTCAGCATTCACCTCCTCGATGAGGTCGTTGCTGGCTGGGATAAGCAGGTCGTTGCCATCCGGGGTAGTTATCTCAAAGAGGAGATTGATGGTGGAATCGTCCACACGGTCGATGGTTCCTATAGTCTTGCCACTGACGGCATCCACCAAATGGAAACCGATGATCTCCGCCCAAGTCATGTTTTCCTCGTCGCTATCCGAGAGATGGCGGGGGAAGTACACCTCGCAACCCGTATAGTTGCGGGCCTGCTCCTGAGTGTCTATGTCCTCGAACTTCACGAGCACATTGTCATCGTTCTTGAAGCGATATTCCTCCATGTAGAAGGGCACGAGGATGCCGTCGATGTCGAGCACCAAGTACTCGGCATCCACCCGGTCGAACACGTCATCGGTGATGGCGAAGGAAATCTCGCCCTTCACCCCATGCGGCTTTCCGAGCTTACCTATCTTATATACTTCGTCGCGTCTTATCATAATCAGCTATAGAATTCTTCACTCTTCGTTCTTCACTCTTCACTCACCTAATCCTCCACTCTCGTAATCTTCGCCCCCAGGGCATTAAGCCTGGCTTCGATGTCCTCGTAGCCACGGTCTATCTGTGCGATGTTGGCGATGCGGCTCGTTCCGTTGGCACTCATCGCAGCGATAAGCAGGGCGATACCGGCACGGATATCAGGACTCGTCATCCTTCCAGCACGCAACTGGAGGTTGTGGTCGTGTCCCACCACTACGGCGCGGTGAGGGTCGCAAAGGATGATTTGCGCACCCATGTCGATGAGCTTGTCCACGAAGAAGAGGCGGCTTTCGAACATCTTCTGATGGAAGAGCACACTACCCTTGGCCTGCGTGGCCACCACGAGGAGCACCGACAGGAGGTCTGGTGTGAGTCCCGGCCAAGGAGCGTCGGCAAGCGTCATGATGGTGCCGTCGATGAAGGAGTCTATCACGTAGTGTTCCTGTTTGGGGATATAGAGGTCGTCGCCATCCACCTGCACTTCCACTCCCAGGCGGCGGAACGCATCGGGGATGATGCCGAGGTTTTTCACCGACACATCCTTGATGCGGATGCCCTCTCCACACATGGCAGCCATGCCGATGAAAGAGCCCACCTCAATCATGTCGGGCAGAATGTGATGGGTGGCACCATGCAGTTTGTCCACACCCACAATGGTGAGCAGGTTGCTTGCGATGCCGCTAATCTGAGCACCCATGGCATTGAGCAGATGGCAAAGTTGCTGGATGTAGGGCTCGCAGGCCGCATTATAGATGGTAGTAGTGCCCTCGGCCAGTACGGACGCCATGATGATATTGGCAGTACCCGTCACCGAAGCCTCGTCGAGCAGCATGTAGCACCCCTTCAGTTTATCCGCCTTTATCTGGTAGACATTACGTGTGTCGTCGTGTACAAAACTGGCACCCAGATACTTGAATCCCAGAAAATGGGTGTCGAGACGGCGGCGGCCTATCTTGTCACCACCCGGCTTGGCGATGGTAGCCTTTCCACACCTGCCGAGCAATGGACCGAACATGAGCACACTGCCACGGAGCGAAGAGCACTTCTTCACAAATTCCAGACTGTCGAGATAGTCCAGGTTCAGTTCATCGCTCTGGAAAGTATAGTCGTGGCGACTATGCTGCGTTACCTTGACACCTATCTCCTTGAGCAACTTGATGAGGTTGTTCACGTCAAGGATATCCGGCACATTGGTGATGCGCACAGGTTCGTCGGTAAGGATGGTGGTACAGATCACCTCCAATGCCTCGTTCTTGGCACCCTGCGGCGTGATGGTGCCCTTGAGCGGGTGGCCGCCCTCTATGATGAAAGACTCCATAGATTTCTATTATATAAAATAATGTGTAATACTTACTTTTTCCTCTTCCCAGAAGCTTGCTTGGAAGAAGCCTGTCTGCCGTTTGCCTGCCTGCCGGATGTCTGCTTGCCCGTCATCATCTGAGTGTCAGCCTTGCAGAAGACAAAGGTCTTGGGGTCAATCTGGATTTTACCATCCGTATAGCGAGCCAAATCCGAGGCCACCTTCTCCACGTCGCAAGAACCATGACTCCACTGCATCAAGTCGCGGTGCATCTGGTTGGCAGTAAGCACCACCAGTCTGTCGCGCTCTGGTCCGGGCTGCATGGTCTTCAGCTTTTCGAAGAGCTCGCACAGCATTAATCCATAATGGCGCACCTTGATGGTCTGCATGGGATAATCCATTGGCTTCGGCCTCTGGGCTACTTGTGCCGGCTCGGGCACAGAGTAAGGATAGTCGATGTCGAGCTGGAAATTGCTCATGATGGCCAGTTGGTCCCACAATTTCTGCTTATAGCCCACAATTCCTCTGTTCTCAGGGAACAAGCGGTCCATGATAACGACGATGGTCTCGGCACAACGCTGGCGCTGTGCCTTGTCTTTGATCTTGACGGCATACTCCACCATCTGCTGGATCTCGCGCCCATACTCTGGCAGGACGAGGCGGTCACGCTGCGTATTATAGTCTAATCCTTTTATGTTCATATCTATCATTTTATATTAGTTTCTTGGGCATCTTGGCCACGAAGTCCTTGAGATAGAAAGGCACGAAATAGGCCACGTCCTCAAACTTCCCTTCGGCAAAGCGTTTTTCGGCAAGCGGAGCCATGTTCTTGGCCAATGGTTCGATGCCCTCCACGAGGTGGGCGTTGGGATGCCCGATCACTTCCATGCACTTGGCGGCTCCATTGCCGAAGAAATACACATGATGCTGGTCGAGGTATTCCTTATAGGTATCGGCATCCACGATGTCGGCCTGGATGGGGCGCACTATCTTCAAAGCACGGTCGAGCACCTCGGCATACACCTCCATGCGGCGGGCGTCGAGCATAGGTACGATGAGGGCATCTTCCTCCTGTGGATGTTCACCCAACAATACGGGCACGGCCATCAGCTCAAGCGTAGGAACGGAGATGAGTTTCACCCCCCTGCCATAACAGATACCCTTGGCCATGCTCACTCCGATGCGCAGACCTGTATAGGAACCAGGACCGCAACTCACAGCCACTGCCTCAAGCGGAAGTCCATGCCCGTCGAGAAAACTAAGAGCCTCATCGACAAACACGCCCAACTTCACGGCATGGTTGGGGCCAGAGTGGTCTTCCTTGTTGAAAATCACCTGTCCACTGTCACTAATTGCCACCGAGCACACGTCCGTACTCGTCTCAATATTCAATATACACGACATAATTTAAAAATATATTCTTAAATAAGGTGCAAATTTACTGATTTTCTCGCATTTTTTTGTACTTTTGCAGAAATTTAACGTGAAAGATTATATGATACAGTCAATGACAGGCTTCGGAAAAGCTACCGCAGCCTACAAAACAAAGAAAATTCATGTAGAGATAAAGTCATTAAACAGCAAGAATCTGGACCTCTCTACACGTATCGCACCGCTCTACAGAGAGAAAGAGATGGAAATCCGCCAGCACATGGCTAAGTTGCTGGAAAGGGGAAAGATAGATTTCTCTATCTGGATAGAGAAGGATGCCTCTACGGATGCCACCCCCATCAACAGTGCTCTTGTAAAGAATTATTACCAGCAAATCAAGCAAATCTCCGCAGAGACCGGCATTCCCGAACCTACCGACTGGTACAACACCTTATTGCGTCTTCCCGACGTAACCACGAAAACGGATGTGGAAGAACTGACCGACGAGGAGTGGGAGGCCGCCACCAAGGCTATCCAAGAGGCCGTTGGCCAACTCATCGACTTCCGCAAGCAGGAAGGGGCCGCCCTTCAGAAGAAGTTCACGGAGAAAGTGGACAACATCCAGGCACTCCTTGCCAGCATCGAACCTTACGAGAAGGCCCGTGTGGAGAAAATCAAGCAGAACATCGTGAGCGGCCTGCAGCAGATTCCCAACGTGGAATACGACAAAAACCGCCTGGAGCAGGAGCTTATCTACTACATCGAGAAGCTGGACATCAGCGAGGAGAAACAACGCCTCACCAACCACCTGAAGTATTTCCGCGAGACGATGAACGAGGAAGGCCACGGCGTGGGCAAGAAGCTCGGCTTCATCGCCCAGGAGATGGGACGGGAAATCAATACCACCGGCTCGAAGAGCAACCAGGCAGAGATGCAGAACATCGTGGTGAAGATGAAGGATGAGTTGGAACAAATCAAGGAACAGGTGCTGAATGCTTTGTAAAGTTAGAAGCCTGAAGTTACAAGGACGTTATCCTCATTTAACACTTAACATTTAACATTCAACATTAATGAAGAACGGATTATTGATTTTCAGCGCCCCGTCGGGCAGCGGAAAGAGTACGATAGTGAATTGGCTGATGAAGGAGCACCCGGAGCTGCGACTGGCTTTCTCCATCAGCTGCACTTCCCGTGCGCCTCGTGGCACGGAGCAGAATGGTGTGGAATATTTCTTTCTCTCGCCAGAGGAGTTCAAGGCCAAGATTGAGGCCGACGAGTTCCTGGAATACGAGGAAGTGTACAAGGACAGATTCTACGGCACACTGAAGTCGCAGGTGGAAAACCAGCTTGCCAAGGGTGAGTCGGTCATCTTTGATGTCGATGTGAAAGGCGGTGTCAACATCAAGAAGTTCTATGGCGAGCGTGCCCTCAGCATCTTCGTGCAGCCACCTTCGGTGGAGGAACTGCGCAAGCGACTGAACGGCAGAGGCACCGATGCTCCCGAGGTCATCGAGCAGCGACTGGCCAAGGCTAGCTATGAACTTACCTTCGCCCCCCAATTCGACCACGTGGTGGTAAACGACGACTTGGAAAAGGCTCAGCAGGAAGTTTACAAGCTCGTGTCCGAGTTTTTAAGTGAAGAGTGAAGAATGAAGAAGGTAGGAATCTTTGGCGGCAGCTTCAACCCCATCCACACAGGCCACATCGCCCTGGCGAAGAGCCTGTGTGAAAAGGCGGGACTGGACGAGGTGTGGTTCATGGTGTCGCCCATGAACCCGTTCAAGAAGTCTGCCACCGACCTCTTGGACGACCATCGGCGACTGGAGATGGTAGAAAAGGCTCTGGAGCACGAGTCGATGCTGAAGGCATGCGACTATGAGTTCCGTCTGCCCAAGCCCTCCTATACTTGGAATACCCTGCAGGCCATCTGCCAAGACTATCCCGACATCGAGTTCACCCTGCTCATCGGCGGCGACAACTGGGCGGCCTTCGACAAGTGGTATCATCACGACGACATCCTCGCCCACCATCCCATCGTGGTCTATCCGCGCCAAGGAAGCAGCATCGGCGAAGTGCCCCAGGGAGTAACCATCGTGGAGACTGCGCTGCTCAACATCAGCAGCACGGAAATCCGCCGGCGCATCGCCCGGGGCGAAAGCATCAAGGGCATGGTGCCGGACAATATAGAGCAAACAGCCATCACCTATTACAAGTAAGAAAGAAATGAGTTGGAAAGAAATCATCAAGAAGTGCCTCAACCTAGCGTCTGCACCCATCCGCAAGAACGCCAACTTCTTCGTGTTCATGTACCTGCTGGGCATAATCTGCAGCATCGTGACCACCCCTGCCAAGGGAGCGCTCTACGACAACCTCTTCCTGGAGCTTTTCGCAGACCTCTATGTGGTATGCGCCGTACTGGCCGTTTTGCCCCGAAAGGTGTATCTCGCCATCAGGGCCGTGCTATACATTATATTATATAGTACAGCCGCCGCCGACACCTATTGCTTCGTCAACTTCGGCTCCACCCTCACCCCCTCCATGCTGATGCTGGTGGGAGAGACCAACAGCTCGGAGGCCAGCAACTTCCTCTCGGCACTGATTTCCGCCGAAGTCATCTTCAGCAGCGTGGGATGGATCCTGCTCCTGGCACTCATCCAACTGCTCATCGCCATCTTCCGCAAGCCCCTCGTCAAACTTTACGTATTCCTCATCACCGTGCTCGAACTGGCCTCATGGAAGAAACGCATCATGACGATTCCCCGCATGACGGCAGCCATGCCCGCCACCTTCGGCATCCTCTGCGCAGTGCTCTTCATCATCTCGATCTGCACTTCGTGGCACAACAAGGCGGCCTTTCACAAGCTGATGACCGGCAAGACCATCGGCCAGGTGGAGCATACGCTCACGGAGAAAGACCATGCCGTGCTCTATCTGCCCATCTACCGGCTCAACTTCAGCATCTACGCCAACAAGTTGGCCGCCCACCAGATTACCCAGCTCATCCATGCCGCCCACGAGGTGAAAGTGGACAGCTGCAGTTTCCGGTCGCCCAACATCGTGCTCATCATCGGCGAGAGCTTCGGTCGCCACCACTCCCAGCAGTACGGCTACTTCATGGAGACCACGCCACGGCAGAAAGCACTGGAGAAGTCGAGGAAGCTCACCAAGTTTACCGACGTAGTGACCTGCTGGAACCTCACGAGCTTCGTCTTCAAAAACATGCTCTCCACCCACGTGGTGGGCGAGAAGGGAGAATGGTGCGACTATTCCCTCTTCCCCGAAGTGTTCCGCAAGGCGGGCTACAACGTCACCTTCATCACCAACGAGTTTCTGCCACAGGCCAAGGAGGCGGTGTACGATTTCAGCGGCGGTTTCTTCCTCAACAATCCCGAACTGAGCAAACTGCAGTTCGACCACCGCAACACCCAGCTCCACGACCTCGACGATGGTCTTCTGAAAGACTACGACGACAGTCTGAAGAACTTCCAGACAGACCACAACCTCACCATCTTCCACCTGATGGGACAACACGTGAACTACAAGCAGCGTTACCGCCACAACCAGACCCACTTCTGGGCGGGCAGCTACGAGGAGAAACGCCCCGAACTGACCGACGCCCAGCGCAAGATGCTGAGCCATTACGACAACGCCACCCTCTACAACGACTCCATCGTGGCGCAGATTGTGAAGCGATTCCAGCAGCAGGACGCCATCGTCATCTACGTGCCCGACCACGGCGAGGAATGTTACGAGGAGAACCGCGGTTTCATCTGCCGCAACCACTCCGCCGAGATAGACTGGCCGCTGGCCCACTACGAGTTTGAGGTGCCCTTCTGGATCTACTGCTCGCCCAAGTATATCAAGAAGCACCGCGACATCTACCGGCAGATACGCAAGGCCAAGGACAAGCGATACATGACCGACGCCCTGCCCCACCTATTATTATATCTGGCCGGCATCGAGACCCCTACCTACCACGAGGAGTACAACATCTTGAGTCCGAACTACGACGAGATGCGCCCCCGCATCTTGAAGAACTCAGTCGACTACGACAAGCTGCGCGACGAACATAACAAAAAAGAACAAGAAAAGAAAGGAAGCAAGAAATGAACCATCAATCCACACTGTCCCGACAGGCTTGCAACGCCCTGCGCGGCCTTGCCATCATCGGCATCTTCCTGCACAACTACTGCCACTGGCTCGGCCCCATCGTGAAGGAGAACGAGTACCAGTATTTCCAGCACAACGTGGACTGGCTGGCACAGGTAATCGCCAACGCCGACATCTACCTGCCCGTCCACCTGCTCTCCTTCTTCGGCCACTATGGCGTGCCCGTGTTCCTCTTTCTCAGTGCCTATGGACTGGTGATGAAATACGAGGCTCGGCCTCATCTCGACACCCATGCGCAGACCTATAGCATCAACGGCAAGCCCTTGTTCAACTGGCGTGAGCCCCTGCGCTTCATCCGCTACCACTACCTGAAGCTCTTCAAGATGATGATCGTGGGTTTCGTGGCCTTCACCATGCTCGACTACATCACGCCGGGCA
>CAVGLH010000067.1:0-12192 GCA_963630065.1 Bacteroides fragilis
CCAGCAACGAACTCTATAAATATGTGCTCGACGACGAGGCGCGCGGAGCCTTTGCCGGGCGTGTGCTGGTGCGCCATGGTGCCCAGAAGACCACCTCGCAGGAGACCAACCAGAACCTCTGCGCCACCAAGACCGCCCGCATGTTCACCCAGCCAATGTTGGAAATCTATGCCGACGACGTGAAGTGTGCGCACGGAAGCACGGTGGGCCAGCTCAATGATGCGGCCCTCTTCTACATGCAGCAGCGTGGTGTGAGCCGAGAGGAGGCGAAGTTGCTCCTTCAGTTTGCCTTTATCAACGAAGTCATCGACAAGATGGAGCTGGAGCCATTGCGCGACCGCCTGCACCATCTTGTGGAGAAACGCTTCCGGGGCGAACTGAACAAGTGTGAGGGTTGCAAGCTCTGTAAGTAGGATGTACTGTAAGAAAGGAGCTTTGTAAGTAGGAATTTCTTTAAATAGATATAAAAATGAGAAGTGTTCTGACATTCATCTTATTCTTTTGGTTGCCTGTGTCCATGAAGGCACAGCAACCTGTATTCTGTGGTGAGCATCTATACGATGGCGAGCACAAGAACGAAGTCTCGGGCTATTTGCAGGTTGGCACCAATGTCATCACTGGTAAGTTCCTGGGACCAGCCGTGGCCTATACGCGCCATTTCACCGACCGTATCAGTGCCGAGGGAGCCGTCGACCTGCCCTTTGGCAAGGGTAAACATGGCTATTATGCCAAGGGAACCTATCGTTTGCCTGTATCGTTCATTAATTTCTATTTTTCCGCCAAGTTCCTTTACAACCGTTATGTAGACTACAAAGTCAATGAGTATAACGGCAACATCTCGGCTACCTTTGAGACTCCTTACTTCGACCTGACACTGGGTGAGACGCTCATCCGTTACAACATGTTGGGTTCAGGATACACCGAGCCTCCGACTCTCACTTTCGGTACAGGCGTCAACATCCGCCCAAGGTGGAACTCCTGGAACATCGGACTCTTCGTGCGCAATTACGATGATTTCTACTTTGAGAACTGGAACATCAACTGGGGTGTGCGATGGAATGCCAATCTCAAGAAACGGTTGAAACTCTATGGCGAGTTGAACATTCGTCCGGCGGGCAGTACGAGTCAGCTGGCATCGAGATATGAATCATCACTGAAGGTTGGACTTAAATATCTGTGGTAAATGAAACGTATGAACTTTGCAATGGCAGGCCTGGCATTGATGGCAGTTGCTTGCTTTTCTTCTTGTGACAAGGTAAGTCCCACTGGCGTGCTCGTCGGTGGCTCAGGAGTTGATGACCGTGTTGATATGTCCTATACCTATTACCAAAAATATTTGGAAGATTCCATCGATATGCGTACGCCTACGGCAAGCGATGGAGAATACTCTTTCCTGGTGGGGTCTGACAGCCATGTAGCTACAGATACGGGACGTATCATGGAGATGATACAAAAAGGATTGGCCCATGGCGATCTCCTTTGGGCAAGTCTCGGTGACATTGCCGACACCAGTGCCGATTATTATCGCAATCTGGCCGCTGCGCTGGATACTGCCAAGCAGGAATATATTGACAAGTATTTTGGTGTCGATACCGAAGGTTGCTACTTGTATGACAAGCGTTACCCGTCGGGTGATGCTGATACTGAGTTTAGAAATATATATGACAGCAGAAGGGACATTCGGTTCCCGTTCTTTTCGGTCGTGGGCAACCATGACGTAACCCGCAACGGATGGGCTTTGTTCACTTCCATCTTCCATTCCTCATTCTTCGAGTTTACCGTGAGAATCGGCGACACTGGTATGTACGACCAGTTCATCTTCCTCGACACGGCAAGCGGCACATTGGGCGAAGAACAGTGGAAGCTCTTGGACAAGAATGTACTGAAATCCGACAAGAACCTCCGTCACACTTTCGTGTTCTCCCATTCCAACATCTTCCGTCCCAGGGTCACGCAGTTTTCCTCTACATTCCCCCGCGAGGAACTCTACCGACTGTTGAGCCGCTTCTCGGAGTGGAACGCCACGATAGTGTTCTGCGGTCATGTGCATGCGTGGGACGATCGTGAGTTTGGTGGTGTGCGCTATATTACTTTGGAGTCTATGAGCGAGCGCAACAGTCCTAATGCGGGCGAGTATCTGGTGAGAATCACTTGCAAGAAAGACGGAAGCGTGAATATGGAACGAGTTAACATGGACTATGTGGCTAAGTAAGAAATTTCTCTAATCATCGAACAAGACTATGTATGATATAAACAAAGTACGACAGGATTTCCCGATTTTATCGAGAACTGTGTATGATAATCCGTTGGTTTATCTCGACAATGCGGCAACGACGCAGAAGCCCCTCTGCGTGCTCGACGCCATGCGCGACGAGTACCTGAACGTAAACGCCAACGTGCACCGCGGCGTGCATTACCTCTCGCAGCAGGCCACCGACCTGCACGAGGCTGCACGCGAAACAGTGCGCAAGTTTATCAATGCCCCCAAGACCGAGGAAATCATCTTCACCCGCGGCACTACCGAGAGCCTGAATCTCGTGGTTTCATCGTTCTGCGACGAGTTTATGGCCGAGGGCGACGAGGTGATTGTCTCCACCATGGAGCACCACTCCAACATCGTGCCCTGGCAGTTGCAGGCAGCCCGGAAAGGCATTGCCCTGCGTGTGATTCCCATCAACGACAAGGGCGAGATCAGTCTCGATGAATTCGCCGCTTTGTTTACCGAGCGCACCAAGATAGTGAGCATTGCCCAGGTGAGCAACGTGCTCGGCACGGTGAACCCCGTGAAGGAGATGATTCGCATTGCCCACGAGCACGACGTGCCCGTGATAGTAGACGGCGCGCAGAGCACTCCCCATTTCGCCGTAGACGTGCAAGACTTGGACTGCGATTTCTTCGCTTTCAGCGGCCATAAGATTTACGGCCCAACGGGCATCGGCGTGCTTTACGGCAAGGAAGAGTGGCTCGACCGGATGCCTCCCTACCAGGGCGGCGGCGAGATGATAGAGAGCGTGAGCTTCGAGAAGACCACCTTCGAAAGGCTGCCCTTCAAGTTTGAGGCAGGCACGCCCGACTATGTGGCCACCCACGGCCTGGCCAAGGCCATCGACTATGTTTCAGCCCTGGGTATGGACAATATTGCGCAGCACGAGCAGGAACTTACCCGATACTGTATGGAGCAGATGCGCACCATTGATGGAATCAGACTTTTTGGCGAGCAAGAGGGCAAGGACGCTGTGGTGAGCTTCCTCGTTGGCGACATTCACCACATGGACATGGGAACGCTTCTCGACCGCCTCGGCATTGCCGTGCGCACGGGCCATCATTGCGCCCAGCCCTTGATGGACCGTTATGGCATTCTCGGCACCGTGCGCGCCAGCTTCGCCCTTTACAACACCAAGGAAGAAGTCGACGCCCTGGTAGCTGGCGTGAAGCGCGTGGCGCAGATGTTCTGATCGGGCAAGACGCTGCTCTTATCTGTAGAAAACAAACTTACCTGAAAACGTATATGAGAAAAAACATTTTGATTGCCGCCTTCTGTGTTCTCTCCCTCGCATTGCAGGCGCAAGGCATCAACCGCCGGCTTGTGGTAGAGAGAAACAACCCGCATGTAGTGTCGATGGATTCGCTCAATTCTTTGTCTGTGGGCAATGGCGGTTTTGCGATGACGGTAGACGGCACGGGGCTTCAGTCTTTCCCCGAGGCTTATGCCAAAGGCGTGCCGCTGGGCACGATGAGCGACTGGGGCTGGCACTCGTTTGCCAACCCCCAGAACTATGCGCCCGAGGAAAGCTGGCGGTATTATGACTTCGGTCGGGGCCGCAAGGAGCCTTACGCTACCCAAGTGAAGGACGACAAGCGCAAGAAGGCTGCCGGCGACTGGTATCGTGTGAATCCGCACCGCCTCCATCTCGGCTCCGTGGGCCTCTCCCTGGGCAGAGACCCCCGGCAGGTGAAGGACGTAGACCAAACCTTGGACATGTGGAACGGCATTATCAAGAGTAGTTTTACTTATCGGGGCAATCCGTATGTAGTAGAGACGGTTTGCCATCCGCAGCTCGACATGATTGCCTCGCACGTGCAGAGCAAGGGCAACATCGCCTTGAACCTCCGCTTTGCCTATCCTACAGGCGCACATTGCGACGACGCTTGCGACTGGGCGAAGGATTCCTTGCATTCCACCACATTAACTTCCAGCACGATGAATGCGGCCGTTTTAAGGCGCAAGGTCGGTGAAACCGTATATTTCGTCATGTTGCGGTGGCAGGGAAAGGCAAAGCTCAAGCAGATGGGCAACAACTGGTTCCAGCTGGTGGCCAAGGCTCGTGAACTCGACTTTACTTGCGAATATGCTGCGCAGCCATCGGTAGAGAGCAAGACTTTTGCCGAGGTAGTAGCTGCAGCCAAGAATTATTGGAACGCCTATTGGCAGAAGGGAGCCATGGTCGACTTCGGCGCTTGCAAGGATGCCCGTGCCAAGGAGTTGGAGCGCCGCGTAGTGTTGAGCCAATATCTCCTGGCCATCCAGGATGCAGGCGACACTCCGCCGCAGGAAACGGGACTTACCTACAACTCGTGGTTTGGCAAGTTCCATCTCGAGATGATACTTTGGCACCAGGCGCAATTCGCTTTGTGGGGTCATCCCGAGCTGCTCGACCGCTCGCTTTCCTGGTATTTCAAGGCCGAGGAAAATGCACGCAAGATTGCTGAGCGGCAAGGATTCAAGGGCGTGCGCTGGATGAAGATGACCGATCCCGATGCGGGCGAGGCTCCATCGAGCGTGGGCAGTTTCCTCATTTGGCAGCAACCCCATCTCATCTATCTTGCAGAGCTGCTCTATCGTGCCAACCCTTCGCCTTCCGTGCTTCAGAAATACGCCCGTCTGGTCGATGAAACCGCCGAATTTATGGGCGATTTCGCCGAATACGACCAGGTGGGCGACCGATACATTCTGCGTGGCTGCATTGCCGCCCAGGAGACTCTGCCCGCAGCCACAACCGTGAATCCGCCCTTCGAGTTGAGCTATTGGCATTTTGCCTTGCAGGTGGCTCAGGCGTGGCGCGAGCGGCTGGGCAAGCCCCGCGATGCTCATTGGGATGAAGTCATCGAGAAGATGTCGCCCCTGGCCTCCAAGGACAGTCTTTATCTGGCGGCCGAAACAGAGCCTGATACTTATTCCAAAGTCCGTATGTTCAGCGACCATCCCGCTGTGATGGGAGCCGTGGGCGTTTTGCCGTACAACAGCAGCCAGATAGACTTGGCCAAGATGAAGAAGACCGAGGAGTGGATATGGAAGAACTGGCAGTGGAACACTTCCTGGGGCTGGGACTATCCGATGATGGCGATGTGTGCGGCGCGTATGGGCGAACCCCAGAATGCCGTGGGAGCTTTGCTGATGAACCAGCAGAAGAACACCTATCTTGTAAGCGGACATAATTACCAGGATGCTCGCCTGCGCCTTTACCTGCCAGGTAATGGCGGCCTGCTGATGGCCGTGGCCATGATGTGTGCCGGATGGGACGGCAGCATTCATCCCAATCCCGGATTCCCGCAAGACGGCAATTGGAATGTGAGATGGGAGGGGCTCAAGCCTCTGCCTTGATGGAGAAAACTTATTTATTCACTTATAAACGATGCTTGTATGTTGGAAAGTCATTATTATAAGGACATGGTAGAGGCAGGCTGCGACGAGGCTGGCCGCGGCTGCCTGGCGGGCAGTGTGTTTGCCGCCGCCGTCATCTTGCCGCCCGATTATCAGAATCCAGAATTGAATGATAGTAAGAAACTTACGGACAAGAAGCGCAAGGCCCTTCGTGAGCAGATAGAGCGTGATGCGGTGGCTTGGGCCGTAGGGGTTGTAACTGCCGATGAAATCGATGAAATCAATATCTTGAATGCCAGCATTCTGGCCATGCATCGAGCCCTCGACCAGCTGCAGGTGCGCCCCGAGGCCGTCATCGTAGACGGCAACCGGTTTAAGCCTTACAAGGACTTGCCTTATACCACCATTGTAAAGGGTGATGGCAAATATCTGGCGATAGCTGCAGCGAGTATTCTCGCCAAGACTTATCGTGACGATTACATGGATGCGTTGGCAGAGGAATATCCTCAGTATGATTGGAAGAGTAACAAAGGCTATCCCACCAAGAAACATCGTGAAGCCATCAAAGAGCATGGTGTCACGCCATTTCATCGCATGAGCTTCAGTCTTGTGTAACAAAATAATGCTTTTTGTAATAAAATGATATAAAAAAAAGAACTTTTTCCGAAGAATTGTGTTTAATATCAAAAAAAGTTGTATATTTGCAAGCACTAGGGAAAATCCCTAACTTAACTAAACCTTTTTTTCATGGGTAAAATTAGAACATCAGCAATCGCATTATTCTTTGCGCTACTTTTGGGTAGCTGTGCTAAAGAAGGTAACGTGGCGTCTGAAACGGCTCCACAAGTAGAAAACCATAAAGTAAGCCTGAGCTTCTTTGAAGAGACTATTGAGTCGATTAGTGCAAACACAGCCGCTAAAACGCGTGCTGGGGATTCAGAGGCCAGCCCTCTGAAGAAAGCACATCTCTACAGCGACCTTCAAGTCTGTCTCATTCCGAAGGACAATCCGAATAATGTAAGTTATTTGGTGAGTCAGGATAGTACGAGTGCAGATTTTGGCAAAGTGGAGTTATCCGTACCTTACGGAGAGTATACACTAATAGCCATTGCTGCCAAAACAAACCTTCAACAGACGAAGAGGGTTAGCGTTCGGTCGACAACAGAGGTGACTTTCCCCGATGATATGATTACTGATATGGCTTATGCCTCACAAGACATCACTATCGCTAAGGAGGAATTGAGGAAGGCTGAAAACGTTGCGCTTAAGAGAGGTGTCAGCAGCTTTACGCTGACTTCTAGCGACAAAGTCCCGGACAATGCTGCTTCTGCTGAATTCGTTATCTCTGGCAGCTGTGGAAAGGTCTTCGATCCGTCAACAGGTTTTTGTAAATCAAAAGAGACAATCACCAAGACTTTCAATATCGAAGATGCAAACTTAAAAGGGAAGGCGGTAAGTATAGCTCTCTATGCATTGCTAAGTAGCAACGACCAGTCTGATATTAATGTTACGGCTACCATGAAAGACAACGGGGGAAATGTAATAAAAGTTTGCTCTTTCACGGATGTTCATCTTGTGATAGGTAAAAGAACCACGTATAAAGGTCCGATTTTCTCCTTTCCCGCTGACGTGACTTTCTCCATAAGTGATGTAACGCTGGAAGATTCCGGGTATGGAAAAACGTTCTAGTTGAAACTTGAATAGGATATTTATGATATACAAAAAGGCCGTTCAACACATCTTTTTGGTTGGACGGCCTTTTTATATGTCTTAGAAGTCTAGGGTAATGCCCTTGTCGTCTATTTTCTTATACTTTTTGCCATTGACGGTTACGTCTTTAGAGTTCTTCGCGTCGAAGGTGTGGGTCTCTGCATTCACCTTGATGTTTTCCAAGGTCACTCCTTCCGTGCGGTTGATGACGATGCCTTGCTTGGCATTATTCACTTCCATGTCCTTGATGCTGATGTTCTGCACAGGCATCTCCGGTAGACCGTTGAAGTAGGCAGCGCGGCGAGCGGTGCGGCAGATGACGTGGTTGATATCGATGTTGCGGAAGCAAGGTGTGGTCTCGTCCACCTTGTATTTCTCCACCTTCTGGCTTTTGGCCTCGTCCCCGTCGTTTAATACCTCGACGGCAGATTTGCCGCCATAATAGAGGTCGAAGGTGATAACGTCGGTCTGGATGTCGAACATCGACATGTCCTTGATGTAAATGTTCTCCACGATTCCTCCGCGGCCACGTGTACTCTTGAAGCGCAAGCCTACGTCTGTGCCCAGGAATTGGCAGTCGCTCACCATCACGTTCTTCACGCCGCCGCTCATCTCGCTACCCACGACGAAGCCGCCATGGCCCTTGAACACGGTGCAACCGTTCACGATGACATTCTCGCAAGGGATGCCGCGCTTGCGTCCGTCCTCGTCCTTTCCGCTCTTGATGCAGATTCCGTCGTCGCCAACGTCGAAGGTCGAGTTCACAATGAGTGCGTTCTTGCAAGATTCCAAGTCCAGTCCGTCACCATTCTGTGCGTATGAGGGATTGCGAACCAAAACGTCTTCGATGAGCACGTTCTCACACATCAACGGATGGATGTTCCAGGCGGGGGAGTTCTGGAAGATGACTCCGTTGAGCCAAACGTTCTTGCAGTTGACCAGACTTATCATCACAGGGCGCAGGAATCGCTTTATCTCGTTCCATTCTTCTTCGCTGTCAGGCGTTTTGGGCACGTTCATGTTGGCGCTGTTGTCAGCCTTCAAGGCTCCCTCCGATGGAAACCAATAGTCGGTGCGCTTGAAGGCGCCGCCACGAGACGTGATGGCCTTCCACTGGCTCTCCGTAACCTTTTGCTTCTTCAGTGGTCGCCAGTACTCTCCGTTTCCGTCGATGCAACCCTGGCCGGTTATTGCCACATTCGTGAGGTTATTGCCTGAGATGGGAGATTGACACCGGCGGGTGTTTAGCCCTTCGAACGAGGTGTCGACAAAGGGATAGAGACTGTCGTCGGGGGAGAAGAGGATTACCGCACCTTTTTGCAGGTGAAGGTTGATGTTGCTCTTCAGCGTGATGGGGCCGGTGAACCATACGCCTTGAGGCACGATGAGTTTGCCGCCACCTTTCTGCTCCAGAGCGTCAATGGCTTTCTTGAATGCCTCAGTGCAGAGTGAGGAACCGTCGCCGACGGCACCGAAGTCCTTGACGCAGACTTCATTGCCTGGGAATTGGGGATGGGTAACCTTTTCCATCTTGAATGGAAGATTCTCGTAGAGAGCATCATACTTGTTTGTTTCTGCGGCTTGCGAGTTGAATATCAGCAAGCAAGCGCAAACCAAGCTAAATAGTTTCTTCATGAAAGTCTTGTTGTTTTTATGTTTGATGAATGTTGTTTTTATCTGGCTTGCAAATATATGAAAAAAAACTGGCATTTCCAAAAGAAAAGGATAGTTAAAGGTCAAAAAGTATGAAAACGTTTGCATATGGTAGGTATATCGTATAAAGAAAGAGGGTTGACAACCTTGAAGTTGTCAACCCTCTTGTGTACCCAGACCCGGGATCGAACCGGGATGGATTGCTCCACTGGTGTTTGAGACCAGCGCGTCTACCGATTCCGCCATCTGGGCATCTGCCTTGCGGCTCAAATGCGAGTGCAAAGGTACTAAATATTTTCGAACTGACAAATTTTTTGAGGAAAAAAATACGAAAAAATGCATTTTATGTGCAGAAACACTAAAATATTGTTGCATTTGGCTCTTGCTTTATTAATTTTCAAGAAAAACTTTGGTGCTTTCAGATATATTTCCTAACTTTACACATGAATTTGAAACGAACTAATACATAACTTAAAATGGTAAACAGTGATAATAATTATTGCGTGATATTGGCTGGAGGAAAGGGAAGAAGACTTTGGCCGTGCAGCCGGTCTAGTTGTCCTAAACAGTTTATCGACTTCTTTGGCGTGGGCCGTACGCAATTGCAACAAACATACGATCGAATGGCAAAGGTGGTGCCCGCAAGCCATATCTTTGTCATCACTAATGAAGACTATGTGCCTTTGGTAAGTGAACAATTGCCCGAGGTTTCCGCAGACAGGATTCTTGTGGAGCCTATTCATCGCAACACGGCACCCAGCATGGCCTGGGCCAACCACCGTATCTCCATGCTCAATCCCAACGCTTCGGTCATCGCTACACCGTCCGACCAAGCCGTCTTTAATGAAGAAGCCTTTTGCAAGAATGTGCAGGAAGGACTTGCCTTTGTGGAGGGAAACAATCGCTTCTTGACTATGGGCGTGAAACCTACGAGGCCTGAGCCTGGGTATGGCTACATCCAAATGGGTGATGCTGTCGGTGACAATCTGTATAAGGTGCAGTCGTTTACGGAGAAACCTGAGCGCGACTTCGCTAAAATCTTTATGGAGAGCGGGGAGTTCTTTTGGAACACAGGTCTCTTCCTTTCCAATGTCAGTTATTTGAGAACGTGCTTCGCCCATATTTTGCCGCCAGTGCTTCGCGAGTATGACAGACTCTATCCTGAGTTTAGTGTGGATACGGAGAACGCTTACATGAAGGAGAATTTCTCTTCTTATCCCAATATTTCCGTGGATTTCGGCATCTTGGAGAAACCTGCCAATGTCTATATGATGAAATGTGATTTCGGATGGGCTGACCTTGGTACTTGGCACAGTATTTACGAGGTGATGCAGAAAGGCGAAAATGACAATGTGATTATCGACAGCGATGTGATGATGGAGGATTGCCACAACACCATCGTCAAGTTGCCCAAGGGCAAGCTGGCGGTGCTCAATGGCCTGGATGGATTCATCGTGGCGGAGAAGGACAATGTGCTGCTGGTATGCAAGAAAGAGGATTCGTCGGCACTGGTTCGCAAGTATGTGAACGAGGTGCAAATGAAGAAGGGGGAGGAATTTATTTGAGTTAGAAGTCTGAAGTTAGGGGAGTTAAAGAAGTTAAGGGAAGTTAGAGGGAAGTTAAGGGACATAAGTCTTTCTCCTTGGAGTCGAATACTCAGCAACAAGACTGTTGTCCCTTAACTTCCCAAGCTCTCGCAGAGAGCGATAACTTCCCTTAACTCCCTTAACTTCCTTGGGAAGTGGGGAAGTTAGAGAAGTTAAAGAAGTTAGAGAAGTTAAGGGACATTAGCCTTTCTCGCTTGGGGGCGAATGCTCAGCAATAAGACTGTTGTCCCTTAACTTCCCAAGCTCTCGCAGAGAGCGATAACTTCCCTTAACTTCCCTAACTTCTAATAGAAGTAAACTCCCTGTAGATTTTGTCGGCGATTTCCTTGAACTCTTCCTCCGAGAGCTTGAGGTGCTCTTTGCGGAAGTTGACGTCGGCCTCGCTGTTCATCGGGATGAGATGGATGTGGGCATGGGGAACCTCCAGCCCCAGCACCACCTGGGCCACCTTTTTGCAGGGGAAGGCCGCCTTGATGGCCTTGGCCACCTTCTTGGCGAAAACCTCAAACTCGGCCAGGTCTTCGTCCTCCATATCGAAGATGTAGTCCACTTCCTTTCGGGGGATCACCAGGGTGTGTCCCTTGCCGATAGGGCTGATGTCGAGGAAAGCGTAGAACTTGTCGCTCTCGGCACACTTGTAGCTAGGAATCTCTCCTGCTGCGATTTTTGAAAAAATGCTAGCCATATTCTCTTGTTTTTATTCGAACGAAATCTTGTCGATGCGCAGGTTGATGGTGCCGCGCGGAATCTTGATTTCTGCCACGTCGCCCACCTTCTTGTTGAGCAGTCCCTGGGCGATGGGGGTCTTGATGGAAATCTTGCCCTCCTTCAGGTTGGCCTCGCTCTCGCTCACGATGGTGTAGGTCATCTTTGCCTTGTTGGCCATGTTGGTCATCTCCACCTTCGACATAATCTGCACGCAGTCGGTGCTGAGCTGCTTGGTGTCAATGATCTTGGCCTCGGCAATGGTGAGTTTGATGCGGTTAATCTTATCTTCTAGATGAGCCTGTGCCTCTTTGGCGGCATCATACTCGGAGTTCTCACTCAGGTCACCCTTGTCTCGGGCTTCAGCAATTGCGGCTGATGCCTTTGGGCGCTCTACAGAAACGAGCTGTTTCAGCTCAGCCACGAGTTTGTCGTAGCCTTCTTGTGACATGTAAGCCATAATCTTTTTTTATTGTTTGTTGTTATTAATAATATTTTTTTGGAGGCATAAAAAATAAAGAATCCCAATGCAGTGGAGCACTGGAATCCTATATCCTTTATATTCTCTTCTTATCCTTTTGTGTCTATTTCGTTTGCAAAGATAGAACTTTATTTCCATATCGCCAAACTTTTTCGATGAAATTTCTCAAAAAGGCGACTTTTCTCTGTATTCTTCACTCTTCCCTCTTCACTCTTCCTTCAAAATATCCTCCTTTTCCCCTTACATATTGCATTAATTCATTAAATATCTGATTATTGCGCAATATCTCGGGATTGCCCGTCATAATCATCTGTTTCCTCGCCCGGGTGATGGCTACGTTGAGCTTGCGGTCGATGACGGCTCCGTCTTCCACGAAACAGTTGCCGGCGAGGAAGTCGAGCTGCCAGATGTTCTGGATGGTGAAGCTGTAGATG
>CAVGLH010000068.1:0-12128 GCA_963630065.1 Bacteroides fragilis
ACATCCGCTGCACCGACAAGAAGATGGCGTTCAAGACCGACGTGATTGAAAACACAGTGGCCAAGGACGTGAACATCACGCCCCGTGAGAAGAGCAACGGCCTGAAGACCACAGGCGATGCCGACGGACTGAAATAAAAGGCAAAAAAGTAAAAAGGCAAAAAAGAGGCTTATTCCACAAAATAGGCCTCTTTTTTTCTTTTTAAACCATAAAATTAGGCATTTCCAATTATTTTGCTTACCTTTGCCTCCCAATAATTCAACATTCAACATTTAACATTCAACATTTTCCAAAAAGATGATTGACATAAAAGGTATCACCAAGAGCTTCGGCTCCCTGCAGGTGCTCAAGGGCATCGACCTGCATATAGACAAGGGAGAGGTAGTGAGCATCGTAGGCCCCAGCGGAGCCGGCAAGACCACCCTGCTACAGATTATCGGTACCCTCGACAAGCCCGACAAGGGCAGCATCGTGGTAGACGGCATCGACGTGGGCAATCTCAGCACCAAGAAGCTGAGCGACTTCCGCAACCAGCACCTCGGTTTCGTATTCCAGTTTCACCAGCTCCTGCCCGAGTTCACGGCCCTGGAGAACATCATGATTCCAGCCTTCATTGCCGGAAAGGGACGCAAGGAAGCCAAGGAACGCGCCGAGGAGCTGCTGGCATTCATGGGACTGAGCGACCGCGCCAGCCACAAGCCTGCCGAACTTTCAGGAGGCGAGAAGCAGCGCGTGGCCGTGGCGAGAGCCTTGGTCAACAATCCCGCTGTCATCCTCGCCGACGAACCCTCTGGCAGTCTCGACACCAAGAACAAGGCCGAGCTTCACCAGCTCTTCTTCGACCTGCGCGACAAGTTCGGACAAACTTTCGTCATCGTAACCCACGACGAGGGCCTGGCCACCATCACCGACCGCACCATCCATCTGAAGGACGGCATGATAGAGAAGACCGTGGAGGCAGCAGCTGCAGCGGTCGAAGACGAGTCAGAGGCAGAGGCATTGTCTTAACTCCTTGACTCCATAACTCCTTAACTCCAAGAATTATGAGTAAAAAAATAAAACTGGGCGACTACAATCGCCTGCGAATAGTAAAGAAAGTAGACTTCGGACTGTATCTGGACGGAGGCGACGAAGGAGAGATTCTCCTCCCCACCCGATATGTGCCCGAAGGCGTGGGCATCGGCGACGAACTGGATGTTTTCCTCTACCTCGACCAAGACGAGCGCATGATAGCCACCACCGAGACTCCACTGGCCAAGGTAGGCGACTTCGCCTATCTGGAAGTGAAGTGGGTCAACGAGTATGGAGCCTTCCTGGGCTGGGGACTGATGAAAGACATCTTCTGTCCCTTCCGCGAGCAGAAGAAGCGTATGGTGCTGGGCAACTCCTACATCGTACACATCCACATCGACGAGGAGAGCTACCGCATCGTGGCCTCGGCCAAGGTGGAAAAGTACATGAACGAGGAACATCCCCACTACCGCCACGGCGACGAGGTAGACCTCTTGGTGTGGCAGAAGACCGACCTGGGCTTCAAGGTCATCATCGACAACCAGTATCCCGGCCTTCTCTACCAAGACCAGATATTCCAGTACATCCACACGGGCGACAAGCTGAAGGGCTACATCGGAAGAGTACGCCCCGACGGCAAGATTGACGTCACGCTGCAGAAGACCGGTCTCCAGCAGACCGCCGACTTCGCCGAGACGCTCTACCAGTATCTTCTGGACAACGACGGCGAGTGCGACCTGGGCGACAAGAGCGAGGCCGACGACATCTACGAGCGTTTCCACGTGAGCAAGAAGGTGTACAAGCGGGCTGTGGGCGACCTCTACAAGAAACATCTCATCACCGTGAGTCCCATGAGCATCCAGTTGGCGAAGTAAACGGAAAATGGCTATAGAGTTTTCCCTAAGACATCCTTTTATATATAATATAAGGTGTAACTCCGTATTAGGAAACTCCCTTTCACTCATTGGTTTTAATTTCGGGTTTTATTGAAAATTATCTGTGTTTTTCTTTGCAGATAAGAAAAAGATGCATACCTTTGCATCAGAAAACAGAAACAATAAGAAACGGAAACTGTAAAGAGATAATAAACAAAAGTATACAACCCAATTAAAAAGAAACAATATGAAAAAGATATTCAACAACAGCAAGAGTGTTTTTAACGCAGCCATACTGACTGCAGTAGTAGTGGCAACATCTCTATTCACGTCCTGCAGCAAGGATAGTTCAAACCAGAACGACCCATTCTCTGGCAAGACAGACACCGAGGTCACCAAGCCTACCGAGGACAAGACACCTGCCACAGCAAAGATTGCAACAAGTTTGAAAATCAGCAAAGGCGTGACAGACCATTACAACCTAGAGATGACGGCAAAAGACAAAAATGGCAATATACTGAAAGATGCCACAGACGGGAAAGCCTCAACAACGGTCATAGACGGTCTTTTCTTATTCTCTCCTACGTATGAAATCAGCACTTTCCCCAACGAGGTCACCCTCAAGTTTAAAGCAACATTGAAGGATGGCGAGAGCGACAAATATAAGTCAGACACCCCGTTAAGCGAAAATATTATTGTAGCCTTCGGTTACAGCTCAGCTGCCTACACATCCAGCAACAGCAAAATCAGCAATCCTGTAGAGAATTCATTCTCACCCAAGGATTATACTACTTCAAAGACTTTCGGAGATTACGTTGAGTGTGTACAGTCTGCCATCAAAGGTACTCACCTGGACAAGACCTTCAAGTTCAAGTTTGATGCCAAAGGCCAGGTTACTGTAGAAGAAGTACAATAAGAAGAGAAACATCAGACAGCACTAACAAAAGGCTCGCCTCCTGCAAGGAAGCGAGCCTTTTTTCTAGTTGTCCATAACTAATATATAACACTTACGAACTTACACAATATTCATCTTTAAAACTTATTTCTGTAAGCAGTCATCTATAAACTTGACGATGTCCTCATTCGATGGGCGGGGAACATCGAGCGAGATGATTCTTCCTTGTCGAAGAAGAGGAAACGGGGGATTGCATCTATTTGGCAACCATCGCATCGTGATGAGCCTTCACCTTTTCCTTCAGACTGTCCGGGGCATTGACTGTCTCCTGCAGGTAGAAGTTATAGAGTTCGCTTTCTTCGCTGGTCGAGAAGTTGTCAAACATTTGCGCCATCATGTCCGCCTTCATGCGGTCGGCCCATTCTCGGGGAGTCACCACCTTGTCGATGGTCTCGAAGTAAGCCTTGCAGGCAATCAGCATATTGTTGGTCTCCAAACGGGGCATCATGCTGTCCACCAATACTTCGAGCGAGTCAAACCGATAACCGTCGGTATGAGCTGAGCTGGCCTTGGATGACGATGCTGGCATGGAGACGCCAAACATCGCCATGCACAAGCACCATCCGAGAGAGAATTTTCGAAAATATTTCATTTTGTAAGTTTGTTAATCATCCCAATCTTCATAGTCGTCATCACCTTCGTCACCGCCGTCTCCGCCACCTTCTTCATCATCAGGCATCTCCAGCTGAGTGATTTGCACGCTGCCCTCGTCGTAGGTATTCTGTTCTATCTGTCCGTTGCTTCGAAAATGCTTGAAGCGCAAGTCGTTGTCTTGGTCGTAGAGCGAAATCAGCTCTTCCGAGGGAATGAGTGCAAACTCGCCCGTAAAATATTCCGACAGGTAGTTTTCCTTGTAGTTGGCCACTTGGTTGTCGCCATAGCGATAAAGCTCGGAATAGTAGACATCTTGCATTTCTCCATCCAGCGACACCTGGGCCACACGATAGTGCAATTGGTTGTAGTCGTCGAGCTGGGCGTCGCCACACTTCAAGGCCTCGACGGCATGGGTAGCAGCCTTGTCATATTCTTGCATGAAGAGGTAGATGCGCGCTTTCATTGCCTCCACGGCAGGACGGCTCACCCACCAACGCTTGTTGGCGGCTATGCCTGTGTTGGCCGTGTTGGCGGCTGCGTCCAGGTCGGCAAGGATGAAGTCATAGGTCTGCTGCAAGGTGGCTCTTGGCATGGCCTCCTCATAACTGGTGGTCTGCTTCAAGGGCAGTCCCAGCGAGGAAGCGTTCCCTGCAGAGTAGGGCAAGCAGTAGGTGTTGACCAAACTCCACATCGCCATCGCCCTGAGCATATGGGCCTGTGCGAGGTTGCTTATCACGTCATTGATGTTCCACGACATTCCGTTGATGATGTTCTCGTCCACATAGCCCAAGGCATCATAATGGTCGGTGGTGAGTCCGTAGTCGTCTGAGGCAAACACATTGTAAATCGCCTTGGTGTTGAACATCTCGCTGTTGGCGAAGAGAGCCTCTATCTGTTTCCCAGAGGTTAGCACCTCGTCGTTGCCCTTGTTCTGCACGGTGTCGAGATAGTCGTTGCACGAGGTCAGCGTACCACTCGCCAAGACAAGGGCTGTCATATAATATATGATTTTCTTCATTGTTGTTTCTCCTATTTATTATATCCTAGATTAGAACTTCACTTCACCCAAAAGTTGCCCTTGAACAAACTCTTGGGCAAGCTGTAGTTGAGGTCGATCTCACTCAGATAGATATAGTCGGAACTCTCGACCGAAGTGTTGAGTGTGTTGTAGTAGAACGACCAATAACCATAGTCGTACACTCCCAATGGGTTGCCTTCCCCGTCCACAGTGGGCAGAGGCATATTGCGGCTAGGAGAGGCTGTCACCTTTCCCTCGTTATCCATCAGGTCGACCACCTGGGCGCTGATGTTCGTACGCATACCGTAGTAGTCGAGGATTGTGTAGCCAAACTTAGGCATGCGCATCTTGCCACCAAAGCGACCGTTGAGGAATGCTGAGAGCGAGAGGTTCTTCCAGCTCACATCAAGGTTGAGGGACACAGTATGAGGAGCCACTGTCGTACCCTGGTAGCGCATCCACTTGTCTGGTTCGTCCATATACACAGACATGTCGCTGATAGGAGTCTTGTTACCCTCGATATAGAGCTTGGTCACCTCGTTCTTGTTGTAAGCCCAGCTCAAGTTGGCACCCCATCCGAAATCGCCTGCGCTTCCCTGCGTGCCGAGCGAAACCTCAACACCATTGTTGCGGATGGCAGCATTGTTGAACGTAGCGTAACTGGTGCCGTTCACACTGGCGATGCTCACCTGGCCCAGCACATCGGTTGACTTCTTGTTGTAATAGTCTACCGAACCGAAGAGATGGTTGTTGAAAAGCGAGAAATCAAACTGCCAGTGAAACGCACGGTGCGAAGTGGGGCTGAAGTAAATTCCACCTGTCGCCCATACCATCTGCCCACCACCTGCATCAGGTCGTCCAAGGTGCAGTCCTCGAAGCTGAAATGTCCGGTGTTCCATGCGATGTATGGAGCCACATCCACCTGACTCTTCGTGATACCGTTTTCACTTATGTCGGCCTTGTCGCCAGGCTTCATCATTTGTTCAGGCCCACCCTTGATACTTACACTGATGCTACCTCTCACAAGAACCACACTGGTCTTGTCGCCATTCGTGTTGACATTAAACTCGGTGCCATATTCCTTGATGTCGCCCTTGGCCGTATGCACGATAAAAGGATGGCGCGCATCCTTTGCCACGATGAAATATGCTTCGCCGACAAGAGCCACCTGCCACAAGCAGCACACCCACGATGGCTGCTGCCACCCTGCCCACATATCGTCTGGGTATATGGAAAAAACGATGACGGCTACGTGAAGCATTGTCCTCAGTCTGTCGGATGAGCGGAGCCAATTTCCGCCAAGCCTTCTCCCCGTCCAGGTTCCTATATGTACGATATTGCCCGGCAAGATCTTCCTTGGCCAAAAGTGACTGATAGAGCCTTTGGTGCTCCTCACTCTCGGCTAACCACTGGTCGAGTTGCCGCTGTTCCCCTGCCTCCAAATCGTGCATCAAGGAACGGCTGATAATGTCAAATATATCCATACGTTTATCTTTGTCTTGATAATATAAGTACGAAGACAGAAGACATACGTTTACAAGAAAACACAAAAAAAGTGCTTTTTATGAGTAAAAAGCACTAAAAAACAACAAAATCGTTAGCCAAACAGGAGCAAAAGCAAGAGCAAGTTGTCCTTATCGCCCATTTTCTTGCGGCATGTCTCATCTGATCGATGACTCTGCGGCGAATCGTGAGATAGAGATAAGAACGTACAGAAGCCTCCTCATGGAATGTTTCCCGATTTTCCCAAAGACTGAGAAAAACATTCTGTACCAAATCCTCTGCTACTTGCTGGTCAGCTGTATTCTTGAGAGCATAAAGCATCATCACCTTATAGTATCTACCATAAAGTTGCTGAAACTGTTCGGGTGTCTTGATGCTAAAATCTCTCATGCAATGGGGGCTATTCCAACTTTTCGATGATTTTCATTCCCTCTTCCACCGCCTGCATATTGAGCGGAATCAAGCCGTGATGGCGCTCTGGCAACGACTTGTAGAGAGCCTTGTTCAGACCATCTGTACTCACCACGGGACACACCTTCAGCAATCCGCCGAGCACAATCATGTTGAACACCTTGCCGTTCTTCATCTCCGCAGCCTTGTCCATTGCGTCGATGCGATAAATGGAGATGTCCTCCCTCGTAGGCGGGTTCATGATGCCATAGCCGTCATAGATAAGAATGCCCCCCGGCTTAATCTTGGGCAAGAACTTGTCGAGCGAGGGCTGGTTGAGCACGATGGCCACGTCATACTGGCTCAAGATGGGCGAAGAGATGCGATTGTCGCTCACAATCACCGTTACGTTGGCCGTGCCTCCCCGCTGCTCGGGTCCATAGGCCGGCATCCAGGTCACCTCCTTGTCCTCCATCAGTCCCGAGTAGGCCAGTATCTTTCCCATCGAGAGCACGCCCTGTCCGCCAAAACCGGATATAATAATTTCTGTCTTCATTGTTTCTTACTTGTATTTTGAGGAAGTTGAGGAAGTTAAAGAAGTTAAGGGAAGTTATCGCTCCCTTTGGTCGCTTAGGGAGTTAAAGGACAATAGCCATATAGTTTACATGCCCACAAAAGCATTTGTCCCTTAACTTCCCTTAACTTCCCTAACTTCCCTTAACTTCCCTAACTTCCCTTAACTTCCCTAACTTCCCGTCGTATCCTTCAGGTCTCCCTTGGGATATTCCTTAAACATATTCTCCTCCATCCACTTGTTGGCCTCCACGGGCGAGAGTTTCCATCCGCTGTTGCAGGTAGACACAATCTCCACCAGGCTGGACCCCTTGCCCTGCATGCTGGCCTCGAAAGCCTTTCGGATGGCCTTCTTGGCCTTCTTGATGCTCGCCACGGTCTCCACGCTCTGGCGGGTCACGTAGCAGGTGCCCGTCAGGTGGCTGGCCAGTTCGGTGATGTTGAGCGGATAACCGTGCAGGTCGGGCTCGCGACCGTAGGGACAAGTGGCCGTCTTCTGTCCCAGCAAGGTGGTGGGAGCCATCTGTCCGCCCGTCATTCCGTAGATGGCATTGTTGATGAAAATCACGGCGATGTGCTCGCCGCGGTTCAGGGCGTGGATGGTCTCGCAGGTTCCGATGCAGGCCAGGTCGCCGTCGCCCTGATAGGTAAACACGAGGCGGTCGGGCCACAAGCGCTTGATGGCAGTGGCCACGGCTGGCGCACGTCCATGGGCAGCCTCCTGCCAGTCGATGTCCAGATAACGATAGGCGAACACAGCACAGCCCACGGGGCAAACGCCCACCGACTTGTCTTCCATGCCCATTTCCTCGATGACCTCGGCCACGAGCTTGTGCACCACGCCGTGCGAACACCCCGGACAGTAGTGCATCGGCGTGTCGTTCATCAGCGCAGGCTTCTTATATACCAGATTCTCTGGTGAAACTATATCGTTCATTACATTCAGTTTATAATTATTTTTTTCAGCGCTTCCACGAATTCCTCCGGCTCCGGCACGATGCCGCCCAGACGTCCGAAGTGCTCCACGGGTGCCAGCCCGTTGACGGCTAGGCGCACGTCTTCCACCATCTGTCCGGCGTTGATCTCAGCCACCAGGAATCCCTTCTTGGCCTTGGCCAGCTCATGGATTTCCTTCTCGGGGAAGGGCCAAAGGGTGACGGGACGGAACAGGCCCACCTTGATGCCCTGCTCGCGCGCACTCTCGATGGCTTTCTCGGCGATGCGGGCGGCACTGCCGAAGGCCACTATCACATAGTCGGCGTCGTCCATCAGTTTGGTCTCGTAGCGCACCTCCGTCTCACGAATCTTCTTGTATTTCTCCTGCAGGGCGATGTTGCGCACCTCCATCACCTCGGGCTTCAGTTCGAGCGAGGTGAGGATGTTGGGCTGGCGTGTCTTCGGTCGGCCGATGGTGGCCCAGGGGCATTCCCTGGCTATCTCCTCCTCGGTGCGACGAGGCTTGGCGGGGGGAAGCACCACTTTTTCCATCATCTGCCCTATCACGCCGTCGCTCAATATCATGGCCGGGTTGCGGTACTTGAAGGCCAGCTCGAAGGCCAGGTCCACGAAGTCGGCCATCTCCTGCACCGAAGCCGGAGCCAGCACGATGACATTGTAGTCGCCGTTGCCACCGCCGCGGGTGGCCTGGAAATAGTCGCTCTGCGAAGGCTGTATGGTACCCAGCCCCGGGCCGCCCCGCTGCACATTGACCACCACGCCCGGAATCTCCGCGCCAGCCATGTAGGAGATGCCCTCCTGCATCAGCGCCACGCCGGGACTGGAAGAAGTGGTGATGACGCGCTTGCCGGCACCGGCACCGCCATATACCATATTGATGGCCGCCACCTCGCTCTCAGCCTGCAGCACCACCATGCCGGTGGTCTCCCAAGGCTTGAGCAGGGCGAGCGTCTCTATGATTTCACTCTGAGGTGTGATGGGATAGCCGAAGAAGCCATCCGCCCCACACCGTATGCAGGCATGGGCTATCGCCTCATTGCCTTTCATTAATGTTACTTCTTGATTTTCAGCCATTGTTGTTAGTCCTCTTTCTTACGATAAACGCTGATGCAACCGTCCGGGCATACGATGGCACAGGATGTACAACCGACGCATGCGTCAGCATTGGCCGCCTCCACATAGCGGTAGCCATGCACATTCACTTTCTTCTGTGCCAAGGCAATCACCCCATGCGGACAGGCCTCCATGCAGAGGGCGCACCCCTTGCACCGCTCCGTGTCAACCACAATAGCCCCTTTAATCTTGCTCATATCTTTTTCTATTTTCTTTTATTTTCTTTACGGATTGTAGTAATCCTTACAGTAGAAGCCCATGATATCATCGAGCATCTCCTTGGCTGCCGCGGCCGGACTCCCCGGGTCGAGGGCGATGGCCTCCATGTAGCAGTCAAGGGCACGCTTGAAGTTGCCTCGCTTTCGCCAGGCATTGCCTTCCTGATAATATTGTTCTGCTGTCATCTTACTCTGTATTTCGCTTGTTTCATGTGCGAAATTACTAAAATAATGTAACTAAAAAGAATTAAAGCGCAAGTTTTAAACTAAATTAATGCAGATTTCACCAAAAATGCGCACACATCTTTTGAGTGTGCAAAAAAAGAAATGGCTTATCGCAACTTCCTGAGATAAACCATCCACAACACCATTCCCCTCAAAACGAGATAGACCACAAAGGCGAGCCACAGGGCATGGTTGCCCAGCAGGGGATGCAGGCTGAAGAACAGCGCGAAGAAGACGGCCGAGGAGACGGCTGTGGAGAGAAGCATGCTCCGTGACTCGGTGATGCCCACGAATACGCCGTCAAACACGAAGGCCGCCATCCCCGACAAGGGTATCAGCACCGCCCACCCAAAATACTCACCCGATGCGGCCACCACCCTGCCGTCGTCGGTGAGAAGCGAGAGGAAATGTCCGCCACCCGTTATATATAATAAGGTGAAGCCTGCGGCCACTACTCCACCGATGCCCATCGTGCGCCTCACCACGTCGCGGAAGGCAGCCTTGTTTCCCGCCCCATGATATTTGCCGGCCAGGGCCTCTGCCGCATAGGCAAAGCCATCCATAAAGTACGAAAAGATGGTGAAGAGCGTCATCAGCAGGGCGTTCACCGCCAGCACGAGCGTGCCCTCCCTGGAACCTGCCGACGTGAAGAAGAGGTTGACCGCCACCAAGCAGACGGTGCGCAGGAAGATGTCGCGGTTTACGGAGAAAAACCGCCGCAAGGCATCGGAGGCGAAGAGATTTGTGCGGAAATCTTTCTTCCCCAGCCTGCGGTAATACCGAAAGAAGAGCCCCCCTGCCATCAGAAATCCCCACCACTGGGCGACGACCGTGCCGAGGGCCACACCCTCCACCGTCATTCCGCAGCCAAAGACCAGCAGCAGGGAGGCCACGATGTTGACCACATTCTGCGTCAGCGACACCACCATAGGGATGCGGGTGTTCTGCATGCCGATATACCAGCCGGTGAAACCATAGAGCCCCAACACTGCCGGCGCCCCCCAGATGCCCACCCGGCAATATCTCCGGGCCAAGTCTGCGACATCCGCCTCGGGCGACATGGCCCACAAGCCGGCCCCTATCACCCATCGCTGGAGGATAAAGAACAGCAGTCCGATGCCCACACCTATCGCCAACGACCTCAGCAGCAGCCTCACCACCTCGGCAAGGTCTCTCCTGCCCAGTGCCTGCGAGGTCATCCCGCTCGTGCCCATCCTCAGAAACCCGAAGAGCCAGTACACCACGTTGAAGAGCATCGCCCCCACGGCGATGGCCCCAATGTGGGCGGCATTGCCGATGTGGCCCACAATGGCGACATCTACCAAACCCAAAAGCGGCACCGTGATATTGCTGATAATCGACGGCACCGCTAATTGTAATATTCTTTTGTTCATTATAATTTAAACTTCCTCGCCTGCTCCTCGATGTAGGCAGCATCGCTGAAATAGTCGATGCGCATGGCCTTGCGAACCTCGTCCATGGTCTGGGCGGCAAACTCGCGGGCGCTCTCGCTGCCCTTCTTCAGGATGTTGAACACCTCGGGGATGTCCTGCTCAAACTCGTGGCGGCGCTGGCGGATGGGGTCGAGCATCTTGTTGATCACGCTGTTCAGGAACTTCTTGCAGGTTCCGTCGCCGATGCCACCCTTCACATACTGCTCCTTCAGCTCGTCGAGGGTCTTGAACTCGGGCCAGAACTCGGCGAAGTCGTCGGGAGTGGAGAAAGCCTCCATATAGGTAAACACGGCGTTGCCCTCCAGGTGGCCTGGTTCCTCCATGCTCATGCGGGGCTCTCCGTTCGACATCTTCTTCACCTTCTTCCATACGGTCTTCTCGTCGTCGCTCAGGTAGATGCAGTTGCCCAGGCTCTTGCTCATCTTCTCCTTGCCGTCGGTTCCGGGAAGGCGGCGGCAAACGGCATTCTCGGGGAGCAAGATCTCAGGCTCCACCAACACGGGGGCATACACCTGGTTGAAGCGGCGCACCAGCTCGCGGGTCACCTCCAGCATAGGCTCCTGGTCTTCGCCGGCAGGCACGGTAGTGGCCTTGAAGGCGGTGATGTCGGCAGCCTGGCTCACGGGGTAGCAGAAGAAGCCGAGGGGGATATTGGCCTCGAAATTGCGCATTTTTATCTCCGTCTTCACCGTGGGGTTGCGCTGCACGCGCGATACGGTGATGAGGTTCATCAGATAGGTGGTCAGCTCGGCCAGCTCGGGTATCATGCTCTGGATATAGAGCGTGCACTTCTGGGGGTCGAGACCGGCCGAGAGATAGTCGAGGGCCACCTCGATGATGTTCTGGCGAATCTTTTCCGGATTGTCGGCGTTGTCGGTAAGGGCCTGTACGTCGGCCATGAAAACGAACATGCGGTCGAAGTCGCCGGCGTTCTGAAGTTGCACACGGCGCTGCAGCGAGCCGATGTAGTGACCCAAGTGGAGCTTACCTGTAGGACGGTCGCCCGTCAATATGATTTTTCCCATTTCTTATTACGGTTTGATGTTTCAAGCTGCAAAATTAGGCAAAATTTCCGAAATACAAGCCTATAAACCCAAAAACTTCCTTCTCCGCCCCCGATTTAGGCGTATTTTCTATGATTCTATCACCCAGTTCTCGATGTTTCCCCGGGTGGAGTCGAAGTTGACGCCCACCTTGGTCACCGGCTTTCCGCTGAGGGCGAAGCGCTGGCGGTAGTTCTTC
>CAVGLH010000069.1:0-11976 GCA_963630065.1 Bacteroides fragilis
ACCCGCGACCCCGACCTTGGCAAGGTCGTGCTCTACCAACTGAGCTATTTCCGCATTTTTGCGAGTGCAAAGGTAATGCTATTTCTTTGTTCCGCCAAAGGATTTACATTTTTTAAGTGTGAGAAAGTATGATTTCTTGCATTTTTGTGCTAATTTCCCACGGTCAGTATGCTTCCAATGCCCGAATAGGCCACTTTGTATTGCATCAGCGACTTGTCTTCCTTGCCTTGTCCACCCTCTGTGACGGTTCCGTTTTCCAGAGAATAGGTGCGCTTGCACTTGGCACAATTTACAAACTGGCGGTTGCCTGTCCACGACAAGGGATAGTCGGTGCCAGTGTATTGGCTGATACAGTTGGGGCACTGTCGGTCCCATGCCACGCGGCCATTGAAATTGGAGGTGCCCAGGATAAAGCCATTGTTGGCTCCCAGATAGCTATAGTTGGCATAATTTTCCTTGACGGTGGAGAGGACGATGGTATTCGTCTTATTTTTTCCGTCATTGAGTGTGGTATAGATGTTCCATGCCGCATTCACCTTCTTGGCGCTGACCATCACATAGGTTCCCGGACCATTGAGGGCGGTCTCAATGTCAGATCCCGGATGGTATTGGGTGTAAAAAATAAACTGGCAGGGGTACAGCGTGCTGATTGCATTCTCCGCACCGCACGAGGCAAGAAGCCATATCGCCAAGGGGCATATAGAGACAAAGAGCATAGCTTTGACTGCCATGCTCTTCACCTTATTATATATATATGCGTTTTTTTTCATGCCAGAAGTGCTTTCTCTGCCTCCTCCATGCGCTCGAAGTGGAACTCGGAGAGGGTCTTTTCCATCAATTCCTGTATCTTGTCGTTGCAGAGGTTGCCGATGCTGCCCTCGTGGGTGTGGTGGATATTCTTGTTGGGCTTGAACTCGCCCGCCTCGATTTCCAGCCCCACCTTCTTGTAGGCATCGCGGAACGGGGTGCCGTTGGCGGCAAGTTGGTTCACTTCCTCTACGGAGAACATCGGGTCGTATCGAGAATCGTCGAGGATATGCTCGTTCACCTCCATCTTGTTGATGATGTAGGCGGCCATCTGCAGACAGTCCTTCAACTCGTCGAAAGCAGGGAGGAACACTTCCTTGATAATCTGCAGGTCGCGGAAGTAGCCCACGGGCAGGTTGTTCATGATGAGCATCACCTGCTGGGGGAGGCTCTGGAGCTTGTTGCTCTTGGCGCGAATCAGCTCAAACACGTCGGGGTTCTTCTTGTGGGGCATGATGCTGGAACCGGTGGTACACTCCTTGGGGAGCTTCACGAAACCGAAGTTCTGGCAGTTGAACATACAGGCGTCGAAGGCCATCTTGGCCAAGGTTCCTGCCACGCTGGCCATGGCAAAAGCCACGTTGCGCTCCATCTTTCCACGTCCCATCTGGGCGTAGACCACATTGTAGTCCATGCTGTCGAAGCCGAGGAGCTGGGTGGTCATCGTGCGGTTCAGGGGGAACGAGCTGCCGTAGCCGGCCGCACTTCCCAGGGGGTTGCGGTTGGTCATGCGATAGGCGGCCTGGAGGAAGAGCATGTCGTCGGCAAGGCTCTCGGCGTAGGCGCCAAACCATAGTCCGAAAGACGAGGGCATCGCCACCTGCAGGTGGGTGTAGCCCGGCATCAAGACATCCTTATACTGGTTGCTCTTCTGTATCAGTTCATCGAAGAGAATTTTCACAGCGTCAACGATTTCCTTCAGTTCGTGGCGGGTGAAGAGCTTGAGGTCTACGAGCACCTGGTCGTTGCGCGAGCGGCCCGAGTGTATCTTCTTTCCCATGTCGCCCAGTTTCTGTGTGAGCATCAGTTCCACCTGGGAGTGGACATCCTCCACGCCTTCCTCTATGACGAATTCGCCCTTGTCGGCGATGGCGTAGATGTTCTTCAGTTCGGCGAGGAGCTGGGTGAGCTCGTCTTTCTCCAGCAGTCCGATGCTCTGGAGCATGGTGATATGGGCCATAGAGCCCAGCACGTCGTATTTGGCGAGGTAGAGGTCGAGTTCGCGGTCGCGGCCTACGGTGAATCGTTCTATTTCCTTGTTTACTTCAAAGTTCTTTTCCCAGAGTTTTTGTGCCATAATTATTATTCTTTAGTCCTGATATGGAATCATTGCCAGTGCGTCGGCTATCTTCTCGATACCTTCTTGCAAAGGCTTTTTCACCATTCCCTTGATGAGGATGTTGAGCTCGGCCTTGATGGTGAGCTTCATCTTGCAGGAAAACTCGCCGGTGGGGAGCAGCTGTATCCAGAAGTTGAAGGGGATGGGGCTGTTCTCCGTCTCAAACTTGATGGTCTTGGGGGCCTCGCGGTCGATGATGCGCATCTTGATTTCGCCCACCATGGGGGCGGTGATGGAGATACTGTCGCTGTCGAACTTCAGGTCCTTGAGCTTCTCCATTTCCTTGCGCTTGTCCTCGGGAATCTGGTCCTTCACCATTTCGTAGCGGTCTTTGAGCACCTGCAGGTTGTTGAGGTCGCTCAGGGTATTGAAAACAGATTCCTGCTTGTGAGGAATCTGTTTGATATTGCTTTCAAATGTACTTGTACTCATCCGGCGAAATTATTTTTTCCAGTTAGCGGGATCCTTGCGCCACTCGTGGAGCAGCTCCACATCGCTCTGTGCGATGTAGCCAGTTTCCAAAGCCTCGGCCACCACGTGCTCATAGTCGGTCAGCGTCACGAGCTTCACGTTTGCATCCTTGAAAGCCTGCTCTGCCACGGGGAAGCCGTAGGTGTAGCTGGCCACCATGCCCACGATTTCGTTGCCGTTCTGGCGAAGTGCCTCCACGGCCTTGAGCGAGCTGCCGCCTGTAGAAATCAAGTCTTCTACCACAACCACCTTCGCCTTGGGGTCGAGTTCGCCCTCAATGAGGTTCTGCATACCATGATCCTTTGGTTTTGAACGAACGTAAACGAAAGGCAAGTTCAACTCGTCGGCTACCAAGGCACCCTGTGCGATGGCACCTGTGGCCACACCAGCCACAGCATCGGCCTCTGGGAATTGCTCCAAGACGGCATGTACGAGCATCAGCTTCACGTAGTTGCGCAGTTCTGGGAACGAGAGCGTCTTGCGGTTGTCGCAATAGAAGGGAGACTTCCAGCCGGAAGCCCATGTGAAAGGATCGTTAGGCTGCAGTTTGATAGCCTTTACTTTCAATAACTTAGATGCGAATTCTTTCTTCAGTTTGTCCATAATTATATAAAGGATTAAAATGTTTCTGCAAAGGTACAATTCTTTTCGCATACTTTGGCGGTTGGGAGGGTTAAATTGTTTTAACTTGCCATTAATCGTACATTGAAAACATTTGCTATAAAGTTGTTGGATTTTATCGGGTGTGTAGATGCAAAATCCTTCCCTATTGCTATATTGAGTGTGCGAAACTGACGGTGAGTACACTGAATTTCATTTTTCCCGCTTTCATCAGTTCCTGTGCGCAGGATGTGATGGTAGCTCCCGTGGTACAAACGTCGTCGATGATGAGCAGGTGCTTGCCAGCCAGGTGGCTGATAGGATGCTTGCCGTACTGGTCGTGATAAGCATCGGCCAGTCTATAGACTTGGTCTACGTTGATTCGTCGCTCAAGACGATCTTTCTTGGTCTGGCTTTGTACGAAGACGGTTCTCGTCACGCAGTCTCTGATGATGGGGAGGTGGGTGATGTTCTGGATGCCTTTGGCGATGATGTAGCTTTGGTTGTAGCCGCGCTCCTTCTCTCGTTTTCGGGCTATGGGGATGGGCACGATGGCATCTATTCCCCCGAAGAAATTGTATCTCTGTCCTTTTTCGCCAAGAAACTCCCCTAGGTAGATGCCAATGTCGGGGTCGTTGCCGTACTTCAGCCTATAGATGGGATGTGCAGCTTGGGTTTTACTCACATGATAGTAGAGGGCTGAGCAACGCTCGATGGGGATGAGATGCCAGAAGCATTTGGCCATCTCGTTGTCGTAGGGATGTTCCCAATAGTTTGTCCAGGGCATACGGAAGAGACATTTGATACAAATCATCTCCTCGTTGCCCGACAGGTAGTCGCCGCAGCAGGCACAAGTGCGCGGCAGCAAGAAGTCCAGGATTTTCCCCAACAGGCTTATTTTCATCTTGTTTCCTCCTTTCTATATTATAATGATATTAAAATACGTCCATGTCTTCCACTTCCATGCCGCTCATGTCTTCCTCCTTCATCCTGTCAATGCATTTGTGGATGATGTCCGTCCCGTATCCCCGTCCCATGGCGAAGCGGATGAGTTTCATAGAGCGCTCGTAGTCGTTCTTGGCCTTGATGGTCTTCCACTTGCTCTTCATCAGGGGCAGGAGGGTCTCCATATAGAGGTCGTCCTCCAGCTCCTCGAAGATGGGGGCTGAAATGTCCTTCGGGATGTGCTTCATCCATAGGGCTTGCTCCACCTTGCGGCGTCCCCACTTGTTGTATTTTATCTTGTCGTTGATGAAGAAGCGGGCGAACCGCTCGTCGTCAACGAACTTTTTCTCCGTCAGGAACTGCATGTTGCGGGCGATGGCATCCTCGGACAGTTCCCACTTCTTCATCTTCTCCACCATCTCCCAGGAGCAATGCTCGGCTTGGGTGCAGAGGGTGGTGAGCTTCAGGAGAGCCTGCTGCTCGGTCATAGGCTTCTTCGCCCGGCGCGGCTTGTTATAAGTTTCGTATTCCATGATTCGAATGTTGCGTGTTGAATGTTGAGTTTGCGGGGGGAGATTACTTTATGGCCCTCATCATCCTCTTTTTCCCGAAGGAATCCTCCTTTGTTTCGATTTCCCTAAAACCGAATTCTTCAAGCATTTCCCTTGTCTCCTTCTCGTAGATAGGGTTGATTTCGAAATAGAGCAAGCCACAACGGCGCAATTCCATAGCAGCAAACTCAGCGATGGCTCGATAGAACTTCAGCGGGTCTTCGTCTGGAACGAAGAGGGCGATGCCAGGTTCGTAACCCAGGACATTCTTTGCCATATCCACTTTTTCCTTCTCGCAGATATAGGGAGGATTGCTCACGATGATGTCTGCTTCGAACTTGTCCTTTGTGTTTCTCTTGCACTTTTCAAGCATTTCAAAGATGTCGGCATTACTGAAGAATGCCTTAGAAGACAACAACTCGGCATTCTTTGTGGCCACCCTGCAGGCGCAGTCGGAAATGTCGATTCCCAAGATTTCCGAATTTGGAATTTCAAGATCCAAAGTAATGGCGATGCAGCCAGAGCCTGAGCAAAGGTCAATGATTCTTGGTCGGGGAGAGACAAGTTTGGTATGCCTTGCCTTTTTATCTTTTTCACAGTTCTCGTTCTGTGTTTCCACAATCCATCGGCAAAGTTCTGCCGTTTCAGGTCTTGGAATCAGCACGCCTGGCTCCACGTGGAAAGTCCTTCCTGCGAAGTCGGCTTGCCCCAATACATACTGCACAGGCTCGCCTTTTTGCAGTCTGCAGATAATTTCTTCGAGTTTTATGCCCTCGTCTGCGGATAATTCATTAACTTTGCCGCTGATTATGTCGGTCAGGGTCATTCCATACTTCACATCGAGCACCGTGCGGACGATAGCCTGCGCTTCGCCAGCATCATACAGGGAGGTGAGGGATTGCCAGAGTTGCTGATAAGATTTCATACCGCAAAGGTACGCTTTTTTATCGAAAGTGAGTAATGTTAATGCAGAAAATTTCTATGAGTCAAAAAGAAATCGATGAAATGTATATGCGCCGTTGCCTGCAACTGGCGAAGAACGGCAGGCAGAACGCCAAGCCCAACCCGATGGTGGGGGCGGTCATCGTGAGTGCTGATGGCAGAATCATCGGCGAAGGATACCATGTGCGCTGCGGCCAAGGCCATGCCGAGGTGAATGCCTTTGCCTCGGTCAAGCCAGAGGATGAGCATCTCTTGCCGGAGGCTACCATCTATGTGAGCCTGGAGCCTTGTTCCCATTACGGCAAGACGCCTCCTTGCGCCGACTTGGTAGTGAAGAAAGGGGTGAAAAGATGCGTCTGTGGATGCGTAGACCCCTTTGCCAAGGTGCAAGGCCGTGGCATCCAGAAGATTCGGGAGGCTGGTATCGAGGTGACGGTGGGCGTACTGGAGGCTGAATGCCTGGAGCTGAACAAGCGTTTCATCACCTACAACACCCATCAGCGCCCTTACATCATCTTGAAGTGGTGCCAGACTGCCAACGGATTTCTCGACGACGAGTTTCACGGCATGGCGATTTCCTCGCCATTCACAAAAATGCTCTCGCATAAGCTTCGCGCCGAGAACGATGCCATCCTCATAGGAAGGGTCACCGACGAGCGCGACCATAGCCAGCTCAATGTGAGAGACTGGTACGGAAAAGACCCTATGCGCCTTGTCATCGACCGCCGCCATCCCTGTTTTGATGGCTTGGATTTCTCCAAGGGCAAAGAGGATGTCTTGAGGCAAATCATGGAGTACCTATATAATAATAAGGTGCAGTCGCTGATAGTGGAGGGCGGAACCGTCACCCACCAGGCCTTCCTCGACGCTGGTCTTTGGGATGAAATCCGTCTGGAGACATCTACCGTGAAGTATGTGAAGGATGGTACAAAAGCCCCTCTGCTTCCTCACGATGTGAAGCCGACAAGCCACGAGGTGTATGATGATAACGTCATCGACTGTTATGAGCGAGCATAATGCGCAGCCAGCAATGTCTTCAGGCGTATACCCCCAAATTCCATATTTCCATCTTTCAATATTTCAATATCAATGAGCAATAGATTTACATCGCGCCTGAGCGACAACGACGATTACAAGAGAGACGAATTGATTCGCAAGATAGAGCACGCAGTGGAGCACATGACGCTCTCCGAACTGGAAGCTCTATCCTACGATATGTTTACCAAAGGGTATATTGAGGATTACTAGAATTTCTTGAACTCCTTGTTTTTCTTCATTTTTCTCCCCACAAAGTTCCAAGCAGGCATCTTCTTCAGCGTGCTGCGCACGGGCTGGATGTCCCAGAGTAGGAAGACGAGGAGCACGGCGAGACCCACAAGACAGGTGAGGCCGTAGAGCTGCCGGATGCTAATCATCAGCAGCTGGGTGCTGTCGTAAGGCAAGCCACGCGCCATGTTGTCGGCCATCAGGTGGCGAAGTCCGAAACTGTATAAGCCCGAGCACATCGAGGAGATGGGGCCGTTGCGGATGATGCCCGCCATCGTCAATCCCATGAAGAAATGCTGGAAGGGCATCAGTTCCTCCAGATAGATGGTAAGCATACAGAAGAAGATGGCATTGCCGAACGACCGCAGCAAGGTGGGGGCGTAGAGCATCTCGATGGGCAGACCCGGGTCGATGAGGAAATACATCATTACGGGATAGGCCGCCATTGCCGCCACGCCCAGCGTGAGCAGGCGGGTATATTTCTGCCGGAGCACCTTGCACCAGAAGAGGCAGAAGAGGCAGCCCACAATGGCTCCCACCCATTCCACGAAGTTGAGTACATTGGTGGTGATGCTTCCGAAATGGAGCACGCCGCCCGTGAACGCCGTCTGCAACACCTTGGGCGTACTGCCCATGAACTCCACGAAGGCAAAGAGGATGAGCAGCGGAATCAGTCGCTTGTATTTCCAGGCCGCTGGAGCAATGTAAGGATGACGGATGTGGAGCATTCGCTGGATGCAGAAATATCCCGTCACGATGAAGAGCAGAAGGTCTATCTGCATCACCTTGCTGTCGAGCCAGTTATAGTGCTCGCCATAGGTGAAGAAGAATATGAACTCCAGCATCCACGCCGACCAAAGGATGCAGCCCAGATAGTCGATGCTGATGAAGGGCAGGGGCTTCATGAAGCGGAAGTCGTGGGTGGTGACATAGAGGAAGAGTGCCACGAAGAGCAGCAGTCCCGTCATCGTCCAGTTGATGATGCGCCAATCCTGGAAGGTGTAGATGAGGTGCTCGGTGACCCAAGGCGACAAATACATGTTGCCCAGTACGAGGCAATAGAGCAAGGGGAAGAAGATGGTGAAATCTCTCTTCTTGGTCATCCATAGCTGGATGGTGCTCATGATTTCGAAAGTACCGCAGAGCTTGAAGAAACCTGAGATGTAGGCGAGGATGCACATCAGGGGCACGGAGTCGGTCCACATGATGAGGAAGTTGCACGCCGCCACCACCAGTGCCGCATTGATGAGGAGCTGGCGGTTGGTGAAGCGGAACTTCATCTTGAAGAGGAAGGGGAAGGGCATGGCCACTCCCACCACGTTGAACATGACAATCATGAGCACGTCTTCCCTCATCAGGCTGTATTCGCCCATCACCTGGCTCATGGCACCGCCGTAGATGCCGCCCGACATCAGGAAGATGAAGGCGATGGGCAGGTAGAGCCATGGATGCAGCTTGCGGGGTATGTAGCTGTTGAATGAAGGGACACTGAAAGGTCCCTGTAACATTGGAGGTCCTGGCATTTCTTTTCTATTTTAATGTACCTTTGTTTCCACATTGAGTCCTGCGCGGAGCAAGGCTACTTGCTTGGCATCGTTGTCCTTGGTGAGGGCGATGCGAACGGGTACACGCTGCTCCACTTTCACAAAGTTGCCGGTGGCATTGTCCACTGGAATCATGGAGTAGGCATTGCCGGCTGCGGCTGACAATGACTCCACCTTGCCATGGAAAACCACGCCAGGGATGGCATCGGCTGTGAAATCCACCGCCTTGCCCACGGTGATGCCGTCCATCTGAGTCTCACGGTAGTTGGCCACTACCCACACATCGTTGTCATCGACAATGCGGGCCAGCATCTGGCCGGGCTGTACGAGTTGCCCCTCGTGGATTTCCTTCTTGCCCATCACACCGTCGCAGGTTGCCACGATGACGGTGTAGGAGAGGTTCAAGCGAGCCAAGTTGAGTTGGGCCTCAGCCACGCTCTCTCCGGCACGCGAACCGCCGAGCTGGTGGGTCTGTACGTTCTTGACCGATGCGGCACTGGTGCGGCGAGAGTTGGCCTGCTCATAGCGAGCCTTGGCACCGAGGTAGCGGGCATAGGCGTTGTCGTACTGCTGCTTGGTCACGGCATCTTTCTTCATCAAGGCGGCGAAACGGTCGAAGTCTTGCTTGGCGTTCATCATGTCCACGCGAGCCTCCTCGATGCCGGCCGAGGCCGTCTGCACATTGCTGTTGGTGGTGGTCATCGTGGCAGAAACTACCGATGAACCAGCCTTCGAACTACGCAATCCAGCCTCAGCCTGAGCCACTTGCAAGCGATACTCTGCATCCTCGATGACAACGAGCGTGTCGCCCTTCTTCACGTGTTGGAAGTCGTTGAAGCGGATTTCCTTGATGAATCCAGGCACACGGGTGTTGATGGGAGTGATGTGGCGGCACACCTGTGCGTCGTCGGTATATTCCACTCCACTGCCGTGGTAGAAATGGCTGAAGCACCAGCCTATCGCTCCGATGAGGAGCACCACAATCACTACATTATATATTCTCTTGACAATATTCTTGTTCATAGTCTGTCTTTTTTACCTTTTTACTTTTTTACCTTTCAATTAGATTTCGCCTGCCACATACTTTATCTTGTAGTAGGCATAAACGATGTTGATGCGTGCATCTACCTCTTTCAGCTCAGCGTTGAGGCGTAGGTTGCTGGCGTCCACCATGTCGGTGACGAGTGCCATCTGGTTGAGATAGCGGGAGTTCATCACTTCGTAGTTCTGACGGGCCAATTCCACACTCTTCTGCTGAGTCTCCAGTTCTACGTAGGTTTGCTGATACTGCACGTAGGCAGCCTGGATGTTGTTATTCAGCTGTTCAGCCTGCACGGCGTGCGTCTCCTTGGCCTGTCGGGTCTCCACGGCGGCCTGCTTGATGCGCTTGTTGCTCTTGAAGAGCGAACTGAGACTGTACTTCACGCCCACCCCCACATACCAGATGTTGATGTTCTTGTCGATGGGGGGCAATTCGAAGGTAATGGGACCGTCAAAGTTGTCGGCGGCAACGAAGGCCACTTTCGGGAGCATGTCGCTCTTGGCTATCTTCTCCTTTTGTTCTGCGATTCGAATGGCGTTCGAACTCTGTTCCAAGAGGGGTGAGTTGAGGGTGCCAGCAGTCTGCCAATGTGCCTCGCCGTCTTTTCCATATACCTTATTTATTATAGAGGCATCGGGAGTGATGGTCTCGTCTTGGCTCATGCCGAGCGTGTTGCAGAGCTGGTGATTGAGGATGCTGCGGTTGTTGTGGAGGGCGGTAAGCCCGAGCTTGAGGCTCTCCATCTGCAGCTCATAGCGCGTGATGTCGTTCTTCAAGGCCATGCCTTGCTTCTGTTTCTCCTTGATGTCGGCGATGAGTTGCTCGGTCAACTTGATGTTCTTTTCATAGACTTGTATCTGGTTGTCTATCTTGAAGAGGTCGAGATACTGGCCAAGGGCGATGAAGCGAGCTTGCTGTCGGGTCAGTCTCACGCCCACCTCGGCCTGTTGCTTGCCCAGTTCGGCGAGCTTGATACCAGCGGTGAGGGCGCCGCCCGTGTAGACGGCCTGTTGCGCCTGAAATGAAAAGTTGTTGCCGTAGTGCGGACTGCTTAGTCCCTGTGCGTTGGAGAAGTCGCGGTCGGTGAGCAAGGCATTGCCGATGTAGCTGAACGAGAGCGATGCGTCGAGGTCGGGCAGTCGCTTGCTCTTGGCGGCCTCGATGCCAATGCTGGCAGCTTCCACCCCCGTCTTGGCGGTGCGCAGACTCTTGCTGTTATCCTCCACCCTTTGGAAAAGCTGTTCTATGGTCATGGGGTGTTGCGCCCATGCCTTGCCTCCCAACAACAGGAGGCTAACGAATAAGATTTTCTTGATCATACTATTTGATTACCTATTTTTCGGGTGCAAAGGTACGGAGTTTTGGGAAAACTCTCGCTTTAATTTTTCCGTGGAGGATGGACGATAAGGGAATAAAAGTTCTTTTATGTCATATTTTATGCGTACTTTTGCAAGCGAAAAAGGAACAAAACAGAATGCAGCTAAAAGAATTGAGTAATTATCAAGAGGCAAATCTCTTCTTCTCCAACTTGGAAGAGTGGAAGGATAGTCCGCAGGTGTTGACCTACGGAGCCATCCTCATTTGCCGCAGCGGCAAGGCCGTACTGAACGTGAACTATAAGGACTGGAATCTCTACGAGGGTGCCGTCATCACGCTTTTCCCCAACGACGTGGTGGAACTGAAGGAAGTGAAGAGTGAAGAACGAAGAACGAAAAATCCTTCGCCAAAATTCGAGATACTAAAGTATTGCGCCAGCTTGCTCCGCGAGGCAAGTTTGCAAATGGAGCATACGGTGTATTCGTCTCTGCGCGAAGACCGATGCCGGCAGGACACCCCGGTGGTCACCAATATCATCAACTGTATGTTCAACTTACTGAAGTTGTATTTCGAACAGTCGGAGTGTACTTGTCTCACGCAGTTGGTGCTCTGCCAGTTGAAGGCGTTCTTCATCGGCTTCCATGAATACTTACAGCGCAATCCCCAACGTCGTCCCGACGAAGTGAAATCCTATCGCGTCCGCGAACTCTTCAATCTTTTTATGATGTTGATGGAGAAGAACTACAAGATTTCGAGGGATGTCAACTTCTATGCCGGACAGATGAACATCACCTCGAAATATCTCACCAACATCGTGCGCCAAGTGACGGGCCACACCCCCAAGACCATCATCGACCAATATTCTATCCTTCAAATCAAGATGCAACTGAGGCGCAGCACGCAGAGCATCAAGGAAATGGCATGGGAGTATCATTTTGCCGATGCCAGTTTCTTCTGCCGCTACTTCAAGAAGCACACGGGGCTCACGCCTCAGCAGGTGAGGGAAACCTAGGAGCGTATCATGTTAAAGTTGGACGCTCACGGCATCCACCACCTGCCCGTCGAAGAGGTTGACGATGCGGTCGGCATAGGTGGCGTCGTGCTTGGAATGGGTTACCATCACGATGGTGGTGCCCTCCTCGTTCAGTTCGC
>CAVGLH010000070.1:0-11955 GCA_963630065.1 Bacteroides fragilis
TGTACTCAGGCAGCCTTCTTTGGCTGCCTTTGCCCCCAATGCCCCAGTGGGGGAACTGGGGGAAGTGGGGGATTTGCCCGTCTTTGGGGTGTTGTTGCAAGATATTTCTATCATAGTCTTAAATACAGAGATGTTTTACCCCGCAGCCTACGGGCATCATCCGCAAGAAACCAACACCGGCGCTTGGCTTTAGCGCTGTGCTCCAATGGATATGGTATGCATCCCATACTGGTTTCTGGTTTGCAAAGATACATGACAATTTGCTCAGCCACAATTTTTTACGTGTATTTGCATAAACCAATGATTTGAAGGAACTATGTGTGTGTTGAAAAGGGCTAAGTGTCTGTTTTGTAAAACGAAGGAATGATTTTTCAAAATTCAGTTGCGATTTAAAAAATGTTATGATAGAATTTACATTTTGTTTCTATTTTGATTCAAAATATAGTGTTTTCAATTTCTGCTGGATGTTTTGAAAAATAAAAAATGGATTAGCCCTTTCAGACCAATCCATTTTATAGGTTATTTGAAAGCTGTGTTTTTACATTATATGGCGGCTGATTGCTGGGCCTGGTTGGAATCTGTGCTAAAGTATGAATTTATCTTTTCCAAGAAGTCTTCATGCTTGATACCTTGCACCTCATTGCTTGATGTGTTTTTTGATTCTTTTGTATTTTTGCTCTTTTGGTTGCTGAAAGCGCTGTTGGTCTTGGGAAGAGGGTACTTGGCCCCCTGGTATGTGTCTCTCAGATATTTGAAAAACTGGGTGTCAGTACCATCCTTCTCGCTCCAGTCCATGAGCCATGCGATAAAGCCGCCTGGCATCTTGTGATTGCCTTCGGTTTTGAAAGCTCCCAACTCGTCAACGATTTTTTCAAGATGGTTGATGATGAAGCGCACTTGCTTGCCTTTTTGGGGATTGTTTCTCCAAAGGACTTGTTCCAATCCTTGCAAGTTGTTTTGTATGCCCTTGAAGATGGTAATCTTAATGACATATTCGGTAAGCTGTTTCTTGCTGTAGCGATGGTAGTTTTCTGTGGCAAACTCCAAGTTGGATTTTGCTTTGGCTCTTTTCTGCTCAATCTCATCCGAAGTCACCTCCTTGATGTCTATAGTGATGGCCCCACCGCCAACCTCCTTGATTTGTCTGGTGATTTTGTCAATACTGGTATCCAGGATTTCTTGGCATTGTTGTGGATTACCCTTGATTCTTTTCTCAATGGTAAGGGTATCTTTGCATATTGAGCTACAAGTAAAGACATCGTGAAAGAAACCTTCTATTTCCTCGCATAACGTTTTTACATTCTCTGGGTATTCTTCCTTGAAGAACATCTTGGAGTAGGCTACATCATTTAGGTAAGATGCTCTTGGACGAATTTTCTGCCCTCCAGCATATCCTTTCTTGTAAACTTTGGCTCTAAGTTTGTTATATACAAATCTACAGCCTTTGGAGTTGCTTCTGAATTTGCCGAGGAGAATGCTTGTTGTCTCAAAACAGCCATTGTTGATTGTGGCAAATTCCCAAGGGAACACTTTTGAGAATTTATGCAACGATATATTTTCCTTGTGCATACGGGTTCTTGCAATTCGTATGTCATCAATCATCATGTCTATCTCTTCGGCTTGGAGGTTTTTCTGGTAAACAGCCCAAAGGATTTTATCCTCGTCATACCGATGGAATAATTTGAGAATGTTCTCAAAAGTTTGAGGGTCATGCCCGACAATTGTGTTGTAATCTAATGCAGACATTGATTTAATATTTTAAAGATTTTACATTGTATTTGACCAATTACGGCATTAGAAGAAATGGAGTAGTCGGACAATTGGTGATTGCTCTTCAAAAAGCAGCCATCAACGCTACAAAGTTAGCAAAAAATATTGATGATACCTATCTTTTGGCTGAAAATATTTAGAAATGATTGGAATTTTATGGGTTGTTCTGATTTTTACTGTTAAGTTTGTTGCAAATATTGGAATAATGTCTGAATAATATTTGGCTTTTTGCAAAAAATGCCTTACCTTTGCTTGCGAAAACAAAAAAGATAATCAATGGATACAGCTTTAGATATGTTTCGCAGCACATTGCGAAGTATTTTCATGTTGGATAGTGCCGAGGAACTGGACTTCGGCATTTATCGCATCATGCGCATCAAGAAGCAGGAGATAGACCAGTGGCTTGATGTGAGATTGAAGGAAATCGTGGAAGAGCAGATTTCCAATGGCATGTCGTCTGACTATGGCGAGAAGAAGGCCCGCTTGGATGACAAGGTAAATGCTATGCAAAAGGAAGGATACACGACTCGCGAGATAGACAACGACAGGTTTGTGAAGAAACTGCGCGAGGAACTTGCCGTCATGGGAGATGCCGGGGAAATGCAGGCTGAGGTGTTTACCCACCTCAACACTTTCTTTTCCCGTTACTATGACAAGGGGGACTTTGTGTCTCAGCGGCGCTATAAGAAAGATGTGTATGCCATCCCATACGAAGGCGAGGAGGTAAAGCTGTATTGGGCCAACGCTGACCAATATTATATCAAGACGGGCGAGTACTTCAAGAACTACCATTTCTCTTTGAGCGATGGCAAGCAGGTGGAGTTTACGTTGAAAGAGGCTGAGACTCCAATGAACGACCAGAAGTCGAAGCGTGAGCTGGAACATCACTTCAAGCTCTACGAGGAGATGCCTGTGGAGATAACCGGCGACGGGGTGCTACATTTCAACTTTGTGTATCAACTGATGGCAAAGACCCCTAACCAGAGTACGCTTCGCTCTCAGGCTTACAACAAACTCCTGGAGCTGGTTTCCAAGGATTATTCGGATTATCGAGAGCTGACAAGGGAGGTGGATGCCAAGAAGCACACCACCTTGCTGTTGCGCCATCTTACTACTTATACGGAGAAAAACCGACAGGACTATTTCATCCATAAGGATTTGGGTGCGTTTCTCTCACGTGAGTTGGAATTCTATATCAAGAACGAGATTCTCGTGATAGACGACATCGATACGGCCGAGACCAAGAAATTCCTCTCCCACCTTGCCGTGGTGAAAGCTGTGAAAGTTGTGGGGCGTAGCGTTATCGCGTTGATGGCTCAGCTGGAGGAATACCAGAAGAAGCTTTGGCTGAAAAAGAAAATGGTGGCTTCGGCTGATTATCTTGTCACCATTGACCGCATCCCGGAGAGCTTGTATGAGGAGATTGCCAAGAACGACAAGCAACGTGAGGAATGGGTGAAGCTGTATGCCATCGACCAAATCAAGCTTGGCAAGGGAGAACTTCCTGGCATGAGGGCTGAGTATTCCGTACCTCTTACTCCTCAGTTTTTGAGGGAAAACAATACGCTCGTGGTTGATACGGCTTTTTTCGGCACAGAGTTTAAACATCAGTTGCTTGCTTCGATAGACCATGTGGATGAGCAATGCAATGGCTTGATGGTAAGCTCGGAGAACTTCCAAGCCCTCAATCTCTTGCAGGAGAAATTCGGCGAGCAGGTGAAGTGCGTCTATATCGACCCTCCTTACAACACGGGTGGTGACGACTTCGTATATAAGGACAACTATCAGGAGAGCAGTTGGCTGTCTTGCATCTATGACCGCCTCTTGCTCACCAAGCCTTTCTTCAAGGAGGGTGGCTCCATTGCGGTGAGCATAGACATCAAGGAACTGGATAAGCTCATAGCCTTGATGGACATGACCTTGGGCAGTGAGAATCGCAAGGCTAACATCACGGTGAGAAGAGCTTCGCTGACGGGTGCCAAGGTCATCAACCCTGGATTGGTGAACATCAGCGAGAATGTCGTGATGTATTCAAATGGAAATGGAAAGTGGAATCCTGAACGTGCTTGTCGAGAATGCGGTATTGACTTCAAAAAGACAAGATACAAGAATTTTATCCTCAATAAGGAACAGGGCTATGACAAGTGGACAATTTCTACAGTATTAGAGGTGTTTGCTCAATATAAAGGTATAAAGAAAAGCCAATTAAGCAAGACTCTCGGAGATACTTATGAGGACGAGCTTTATAAGTTTATGATAGAGAAAGCTGATTCGATTTGCCGTCTTGCGGCTTTGGATGAAGACAGCGTAGGAAATGATGTCTTGGATTTGAAAAAGCAATCATTAGAGCATCCTCAAAAAATATATCATTTAGAGCGAGAAGATTGTAATGATTATTATGTAATAAATGGTCAAGCAATATTGTTCTTTAAAGACAGATTGAGAAAAGTCGGTGATAAAATTGTGCCTATAGAGCCAGTTTCCGACATTTGGGATGATGTCCTTCCAAACGATATTCACAATGAGGGAGGAGTGGTCTTGAAGAAAGGAAAGAAGCCGGAGAAACTGGTAGACCGTATCTTTGAATCCACTACCCGGAAGGGCGACCTTGTGTTGGATTACTTTGCAGGTTCTGGTACATCTGGCGCCGTCAGCTTGAAGTCGGGCAGAAAGTTTATCAATGTCGAGGTGAACGAATACTTCGACAGCATCCCATTGCGTCGCATCAAGAACACTTTGCATGGTGATACTTCGGGAGTTACCGACAAGTATGAGTGGAAAGGTGGCGGCATGGTGAAGTATATCCGGCTGGAGCAATATGAGGACACGTTGAACAATATCGAGTTGAAGAAAAACCAACTTGCCCAGAGTGTCAACTTCGACGAGAGCTATATGCTGGGCTATATGCTGGATGTGGAGAGCCGTGAGAGTTTGATGAATCTCAACCGGTTTGAGCATCCTTTCACCCCCAAGATGAAAATCACCCATGGTACGGTGAGAGCGGAGCAGACAGTGGATTTGCCGGAGACATTCAATTATCTGATAGGTCTCTATGTTGACCATTACGAGTGGCCAATGGAAGGATTGCAAGTTGTTTCGGGCGAAACTCGCAAAGGTGAGAAGACTCTTGTGGTTTGGCGTGACATCGATATGGTGGATGATGAAAAACTGGCAGAATATGTAGGTAGTAGAGCCGATGTGAAGAGCTTTCGCCGTATCTATGTGAATTGCGACAACAATCTGGCCGCCGTATTGCCTGTGTCTTTGTCTGATAGAGTGATGCTGACAGAGACAGAGTTCTTGAAACGCATGTTTGATAACCATGATATTTAAAACTTCTCGAGGATGGCAAAGAATAAATTGAAATCGAAGCAAGGTGTGGAGGCACGCCTTGACAACTCGCTTTTGCTGGGCAACTACATGCTCAGCAAGTTGGGTGTGCAGTCTTGGGAAGAGCTGGTTGCCAACATGAAAGCCCCCAATCTGGAGGGGTGGGACGAGGAGAATGTATCTTACTTCTGCCGTGTGTTGTGCAATCAGCTGAAAGATTGGGCTGGCGTGGTGAAGGTGGAGGACGTGATGCGCTACGACCGGCACATCCACGACTATACCATGCACATCAACGACCATAGACAGGACAAGGTGGTATGGAAATACTTCCAGTGGATAGAACTTTTGCTTACTGAGATATATCTCGACAAGTATTTCACGGATAAAGAGGCACTCTGTGCAGACCTGAACCGTTATCGCAGGAACGTGTTCTTGCAAAACACCGACCGTTATGTAGAGCCTTTCCGCAAGGAAATAACCATCGACCGGCTGAACAAGCTCGCCGTTTGGTGTGCCACTGGCTCGGGCAAGACGCTCATGATGCATGTCAATATGCTCCAGTTGCGTTACTATGCCAACAAGCACGGCATGGACTACAATAACACTCTGCTTATTACCCCGAAGGAAAACCTCTCCAACCAGCATCGGGACGAGCTGGAGCAGAGCGGCATTCAGGTACAGGTGTTCTCCAAGAAGGGGGGAAGTCTCTATAAAGACCAGTATGTGCAGGTAACGGAAATCACCAAACTTGCCGAGGAAGACGGAGAACTGAAAGTGAATGTCGATTTCTTTGAAAAGAACAACTTGGTGTTCATCGACGAAGGCCATCGTGGCACGAGCGGGGATACTTGGAAACAATTGCGTGACAAGCTCAGCGAGAAAGGCTTCTGCTTTGAGTATTCAGCCACCTTCGGACAGGGCATAGCTGCGGAGAGCAGCAAGAAGAAAAAAGACAACTTGCTGTGGGAGTATGGCTTGGCAACGCTGTTCGACTATAGCTACAAATACTTCTACGATGATGGGTATGGCAAAGACTTCGTGACACGCAACGTGAAAGTGATGACTGATGAGGCCCAGGAATATCTATATATGCTGGGCGGCTTGCTGGGCTACTACGAGCAGTTGCGCCTTTACACAGACAAGAAAGAAGACTTGCAGCCCTACAACATAGAGAAGCCTGCGGCCATATTCGTGGGAAATACGGTGAGCAATTCCAAGTCGGAACTGAGCGATATAGTCAGATTGGTAAAGTTCTTTCAGCAATTCACCACTGAGAACGAAAAGACGGTGTCTGGGATAGAGGCTTTGCTCTCTGGAACAGACGGGCTGATGGATGCCGATGGCTATAGCATCTACAAGGATGCTTTTGCCTATCTGCGGGAAATCGGCAAGTCGGCCCCTGAAATATATGACGACATGCTGGCTTCCATCTTCAATAGTGGCTTGCATGGCGTGCAGCTGCATCTGGACCGTATGAAGGGAGCGGATGGCGAAATAGGAATGCGCATGGGCAACTCTGCCTATTTCGGAGTGGTCAATGTGGGCAATCCCAAGGATGTTACCGATGCTTGTGGGGCGTTCGTACATACCGGCGTAAGGGACTATAACAAGCAATCGCTCTTTGAGAATATCAATGTGAAAGATTCTCGCATCAACATCTTGATAGGTGCCAAGAAGTTTACCGAGGGGTGGTCTTCTTGGCGTGTGTCCGCCATGTGCTTGCTTCATGTGGGGCAAGGGGATGGTTCGGAAATAATCCAGCTCTTTGGACGTGGCGTGCGCCTGAAGGGATATGGCTTTTCTCTGAAACGTACTTCGCACCTGGGGGAAGGACAGCATCCTGACGATGTGCCAAGCCATATCGAGGTCTTGGAAACACTGAATATCTTTGGTATGAAGGCCGACTATATGGATGAGTTCAGTCGTATCATCAAGGACGAGGGCATTGACAAGGAGTGGCATGACAAGGTGAACGTGGAATTGCCATTGATGCCGAATGTCGTGGATTTGGAGAAAAAACGTCTTAAATATTTACGCCTGAAAAAAGGAAAGAAATTCATCAAGGATGTGCCTCTCTTGCCTCTGCGCATGGAGACTGCCATGTTGGCGAGGCCCATCATTCTAGACCGCTATTCCCAAATAAAGACCTTCTCGTCTGTTACTTCAGAAAAAGAGCATCTTTCTGTTGTTAAGAACGAGGCTAAGCTTGGAGAAAGAGAGTTGGCACTGATAGATTGGAGCAAGCTTTATCTCGACTTGGCTGAATACAAGCGCCAGCGTGGAATGTACAATCTGACAATGCGTCCACAAACGTTGAGGGAAATAGCTGCAGACACGGCTTGGTATGTGCTGTATGTGCCAGAGACAAGTTTGGCATGGGATGACTATCTGAGGGTGAGCCGTATGTGGCAAGACATCCTGACCACCTTGTTGCAGGGTTACATCGACAAGTTCTATAAGAACCATAAGTCGGCATGGGTGAACCATAACTTGGAGACTGTCTCCTTGACGCGTGACATGGTGGGCTTTGACGATAAAATCCAACTTGAAATCAACAAGGGGCTTTATGAGGGTTTCAAGCAAACGCTCGACAAGATAAAAAGTCAACTGGAGAATTATACTTTCTCTTCGACGATTAGAATCGGTTCTGGTTTCCAGGCTTTGTTTTGCTCGCAGCATTTGTATAGTCCGCTGATGTATTACAATGGCAAGCAGAAGGATGCGGATGGAGAGCAGCTCATAGAAATATCGCCGGTGGCTTTGGTGGACAGCGAATATGAGTTTGTCGATAGGTTGATGGCATACGTGGACTCCAAGCCAAAGGAACTGGAAGGATATGAGGTCTATTTGCTGAGAAACCAGAGCAAGACAGGAGTTGGCTTCTTTGTAGATGCGGGCTTTTACCCAGACTTCATCTTATGGATAGTGAGAGGTGAGCATCAATATGTCACTTTCATCGACCCTCATGGTTTGGGGAGAGCCACTGGCTTTGCCGATCCTAAGGTAAAACTTTACGAGATGCTTCATGGCGAGATGGAACTGGAGATAGGAGACAAAAACTTGACACTGAATAGTTTCATCTTGTCGCCGACTCGTTATGGAGAAGTGATGCGTTGGGGGCTTGCCGTCAATCCTGATGCCACTGATGTGGAAATTCGAAGCATGTTTGCGGAGCACCATATTTATTTCATGAAGGAAGAGGCTAGGTATGTGGAAAAAATTATGCAGGCCATTTTGTTCAGTGACAGTTAAAAACTGCTTTTGGGCTCCTTGTCGGGCAGGTAGAGCTGGTAGGCTGAGGCGTAGATGTTGGCGTCCTTGGGCAGGGTGAGTTCTACGAGGGCGTCGTTTTTCTCCTTGCAGAGAAGAATGCCGATGGTGGGCTTTTCGAAGTCTTGTATCTTGCTGATAATGGCGTTTTCCAGTTTTGACTCCGAGTAAGAAGCATCTGGCTTCAGACCCAAGAACTCCAGAGCCAGCGGGCTCTTGATGACATCCGAAGCCATCTCCATCTCTGCCCCTCATGCGCCAGTCGCATCACCTCGTCCTTGTCGCGGCTCAATGCCAGCCGCTCGTAGAGGCAGCTGCCCACCTGACGGCTCAGTTGGCGAACACTCCAATTCTGGTTGCGGCATTCTATTTCATAGAAACTACGCTCTTCGGGATTGGCTATGCGCATGAGAATGAGATAGTGAGACCATGAGAGGGTGAAGCGAATGTCGGCAGACTTTTGAAAATCGCCCAGATCTTATTTTCCTTCAATTTTATTTATGTGACGATAAAAAATAACTTGGTACAGCGAGGATTTGTATAAATGTACCAACTTATTTTTTAATTATTACTTAACAGGGATTCTTGAATTGTCGAAAAGTCCATTTCCGCTACAACAGACTATAAAGTTCCAAGACTGCTTTGTTGATACCACAATCAATGTTGGGGGGTAGAAGAATGCCTGAGAGGTCATAGATGAGAAATCCTCGGCTGTTGACTATGGGCTGCCTTCTTGTGGAGAGAATGAACGACTTGCCGAAATCGTTGTTTCCTAACTTTATGATTTCTTAACGATAAGTTGGTGGCAAACCGACGATTTGCTAAACGTTTGCATTTCAAGCAAAAAGAAGACTGAGTAGTTACGGCAGTTGGCTAGTTTCTGTTAAAGAAGATGATATAATATTGTTTATGCCTCTATCACCCAGTCGGTGATATTCCCCTGCGTAGAGTCGAAATTGATGCCCACCTTTGTGACGGGCTTGCCGCTGAGGGCGAACCGCTGGCGGTAGTTCTTCAGGTTGATTTGCTGCATCGCTGCCTGTGCGGTCTGGTTGAGCTTTAGTTCGATGAGGTAGAGGTCGGTCAGGGTGAGCAATACAATATCCACTCGCCCTTTGGATGTATGTACCTCTACATCCACAAGAAAGTTGGTGAGCAATGAGAAGATGATGAAGAGCATCTGCTGGTAGTGGCCCTCGTAGTTGGCTACGTTGCAGTATGGCACTGTGCCGAGGAACGTCTGCAGCAGTTGCAGAGCCTCGTCCATCTGGTTTTTGCGTATGAGTGCCGACATTCGTGCTATGGTTACGCCTCCGTTCTGTGCATACATGCCTTCGATGTAGTTGGGCAGCAGGCTTTGGAACAGTCCCACCTTTATCTCCTTGTTGGGGAAGTCGAGGGTGTAGAGGGTCGTTTCTCGGTCGTAGTCCTTGATGGTGATGTATCCGCTCTGGTAGAGCAGCGGCGTTATGGTCATCATCGTTTCCGTCGGAGCATCGAAGGCAGATTCCAACGCTTCCATGGGGGCAATGGTGGCTGGCAGCACATCGAATTTCCTCAGCATGTTGATGAGGTATGTCGGTGTGCCTGAGGTGAACCAGTATGAGCCCAGTTCTCGTTTGGCAAAACAGTTGAGCAGACTGTATGGGTTGAATACGTCTGGCGACTTCTTGGAAAAATGGTAGCCGTCATAGTGTTCCTTGAGTTTTGTAATAGTCTTTTCGCGTGAATAGTCCAGGGCCTTGGCGAGCATGTCGATGTCTTCCGACATGTTTTCAAGGAGTTCTTCCTTTGTAATGCCGCAGATGCCTGCAAATTCGTCATCCATCGAGATGTTGGTGATGTTGTTCAGCTCGCTGAAGATGCTGAGCTGCGAGAACTTCGTGATGCCGGTGAGGAAGACGAAGCGTAGCATGGGCTCGCAGCCTTTCAGCGGACTGTAGAAGTTGCGCATGACGTTGCGGAGTACATCCAGTTGCTCTGTCTCATGTGCCACGTCCAGCAGGGGCGCATCGTATTCATCAATGAGTACAACAACCTGCTTGCCGGCCTTTTTATAAGCAAGTGTAATCAAGTCTTTGAGTCGCAGATTGGCATCCATCTTCTCACTCTTGTAGCCCCAAAGAGCCTCCTGTTTCTCTAGAATGTCTGCCAAGTATCTCTCCAACTGCTCTTTCTCCATATGTTTTCCCAAGCTCATGTCGAAGTGCAGCACGGGATATTCCGTCCACTCATTCTCCAGTTTCTCGATGGCAAGTCCTTGGAAGAGTTCCTTCTTGCCTTCGAAATAGCTGTGCATGGTGGAGACAAGCAGTGACTTACCGAAACGGCGCGGTCTGCCCAAGAAGAAAAACTTACCGTTGGTATGTGCCATGTGGTAGATGTATTCCGTCTTGTCTATATACAGCTTGTCCGTATTGCGGATTTCCGAAAACGTCTGTATTCCTATAGGGTAAAGTTTCAGTGCCATAGCTTGTCCTTTTTTGTTCGATGAGTGCAAAGATAGTATATTTTTCCTAAAACGATGCCGATTTGCAACTCGTTAACAAACTTTAAAGCGGGGGCTATGAGCTTTTCTTGATTTTGCCCCTCCTTGATTTTGCCGTTCCAGTTTTTCTTTGTAATTTAGCGGCGCAAAACAAAAAGTGTTATTTTATATGGCTAAGAAGAATATCAAGGAAGGATACATGCCCTTCAAGGGCTATCAGACGTATTATCGCATCGTGGGCGAGACGGAGGAGGGCAAGAGCCCCATCATCCTCCTGCACGGCGGACCGGGCAGCACGCACAACTATTTCGAACTGCTGGACCGCGTGGCGGAGACGGGACGCGCCGTGATAAGCTACGACCAGCTGGGATGCGGAAATTCTTACGTGGAGGGACATCCCGAGCTGTGGACTCCCGAGACTTGGCTCGACGAGCTTTGCGCGCTCATCGACCATCTGCGGCTGGACAGCTTCCATCTCCTCGGACAGTCGTGGGGAGGCATGCTCGACATCATCTATCTCGTAGAGAAGAAGGCGAAGGGAGTGAAGTCGGCCATCCTCTCCAGCACGCTTTCGAGCAGCAAGCTCTGGGCCAGCGAGCAGCATCGCATGATCAGGTTCATGTCGGAGGAAGACCAGCGGGCCATCGCGGAGGCCGAGGCCAGCGGTGACTTCTCGACCGAGGCTTACGCCAAGGCCAACGAGCGCTTCATGCTCCTGCATTGCGCCGGCGAGGTGACGGAGGAGAGCCCCGAGTGCCTTCGCAGGCCGAAGAAGTCGGGTGCCGAGGCTTATCTCCATGGCTGGGGACCGAACGAGTACAACCCTACGGGCACGCTCCGCGACTATGACTATACCGACAGGCTGCATGAGATAGGGGTGCCCTGCCTGGTGATGAGCGGAACCGACGACCTCTGCACGCCGCTGGTGGCGAAGACGCTCTACGACGGCATCCCCGAGTCGAAATGGGAGCTGTTCGCGGGTGCCCGCCACATGCCATTTGCCGAGCAGACCGACAAGTATTGCGAGGTGCTGGAGGCATGGCTGGAGGCGCATGATTGAGAGGAATTCTTTCCGCCTGTACGGTTGTTTTTTCGGA
>CAVGLH010000071.1:0-11920 GCA_963630065.1 Bacteroides fragilis
TCGAAGTTGACGCAATAGCCGTTGGTAAACTTGATGGTCTTCATTACCTTGCCCGTTTTGGTCTCATTGAAAGTAATGGTGCCGTTCTTTGGCAAGTTGCGCTCTGTCATCCATGCCAGCAAATCGGGTGTGCCATCGTTGTGGGCTTTTACCCGGACTGTAATCTTGCCTCCGCGTGGGATGCCTGACATCTGTCCTTCTACATCGGTTGCCTGATCGAAATCGTAAGTTACCATCAGTACTTCACGCTCCTTGTAACCGTCTATCTCTATTTTAACCGGAGTCTTTGCCATAGTCGTAAAATTTTTAAGTTATGAATGATGTTGTTTATCTCTGGTTTGGCTCCATCCGCCCCTCGGACGGTGTGCCGGAAATTTATTTGTTTGTTATTTCTTTTTCTTGATGCAAATGTAGGAAATTAATGAATACGTTCCAAGAAAAACAACCCCAAAAATAGCGGAAAACTTAATTTTAAAACTATATCTGAAAAGGTAGTTTCCAATTTATAGTTTACACCTTAATTATATAAAGGAAACTAGAATTATTAGAAAACTTTTCCTTTTCAGATATTTTTGTAGAGCCTTATTGAGCGTCCTTGTTGTGCTTGTCTGCGCTCACCTTGATGATGAAGTTCTTGGCTGAATAGAATGGTGTCAGGCTGATGTCGCATGTGATGCGCTTGGTGTCGGGATCCTGTGTCGGCTCCTTGATCTCATAGTTCTGGAACAAGTTGCCGTAACCCTTATAGTCGTTGAGGAATGCTTGGATCTTTGACTTCAGGTTCTTTGGAGAGTTGTATGGATCCCAGTTCTCCAATGCCACCTCGTGTACATAGTTCATCAGCACTTTCTTCACCCAGTCGAACACACGTACGATAGGATACTCCTTCATAGCAGTGTTGTCACCATTGTATAAGGTGGTATTGTTGAATGCCATCACGCGGCCCTCTGAGTACACCATTGGGATGACCTGGTTGTCCATCAAGGCAGCAATCTCCGACTTCAGTAAGTCGAGGTGTACGCCCTTCACACCGTCAAGTGTACCGTACTTCTTGCCACCGGCACCCTGTGCCATGTTGGCGCTCTCGTCGTAGAGCTTACCTGCCAGGGCCGCAGAACCGGGGATGAAGAACGCCATGTTCTCCTTCTCGTCTTCAGACATCTTCTCTGACTCACGGCCCACAATCCAGTTGGCCGTCATGATGACGTTCTGCAACTCGATGTCGCTGTCGCGATAGCTTTCTGTGTTGTTGTACAAATCGTCGAACGAATACTCGTCGGCATGGTCGGTGAGCATCATCACCTTATACTTGAATGCCATTTTCGCCCACTGCAACAGGGTTGGCTTGTCGTCGAACACGTTGCCAGGGATTACCATCAGACTGTAGCAGTCCTTGAGGCTCAGACGGTCGAAACCGTTTCTCAGGAGGTTCTCTACCTCACCGGCGAAGCCTGAATCGGGATCTGCGATGTCGTCCTTGTATACGTTGATGAGGCGCAGATTCTTCACCTTGTCGGTGTTGGCCGTCTTGAAGAAAGAGTCTAGTGAACGATAGGTACACTCCAGGTTCTTGGTGGCGTAGAGGGCGTCGGTGATGCCCTGCTCCAGAATCTTTGTGTATTTCTCTTCCTTTGTCTTGCAGGCATCTGCAAACTCAGTGGCGCTGCCGTGGTCCTCGTCGAGGAGCTCCAGCCAGCCCTTGATGTCCTTGATGAGACCCTCGCGCTTCTCCTTGAAACGCTTGTCGCTCAGGAATACTGCCTTCACAGCCTTGCGGGCCGGATTCAGGTTCTCTGCGTCGGGCATGAAGCCGCGGACGGCGTTGAAGCCACCGAAGTCTTTCAGAAGTTCGGTGAGGTCCTTATGTTCCTTGGGAGCCTGTACGCTTTCTGCGCCAGTCTGTTGCTCTACGGCAACGCTCTTTTTCATTTCTGTTTCTGCCATATCTTTTATTCTCCTTTACTTTTTTAGTTGTTAGCCTCCAGTTCGTCCAGCATTGCCTTGAGCATTTCCTTCAGCTCGGCGCGGGAGGATGAGTTTTTGAGAATATCGCGCAACTTGCGGTTCTGCTCGATGTTCTTGCGGATCTTGGCGTTCACGTCTATGTTCTGCTTCACGCCGGAGAGGAACTTGCTGTTGGATACCAGGCGTCCCTTGCCGCCCTGTGCCTCGAAGTCGCGCAGTTCATTAAAGTGCAACTTCTCGTTCACGCAGCCGCCGTCCTCGTCGATGAAGTCCACCTCTACGCTTGGCTTGAAGTGGGCGAATGCATCGTCGATGGTTCTGATGTCTTCTACTAGCTCAGGGTTGCCTGGCTCTACATCTGATGTGTACTGGTCCATCATCAGGGTCTTGTTGTTGTCTATGGGAGACACTTTGGCGTTTGACTCCTCGTCTGGCGCCATGGAGATAAAATTCTCTTTAATAGCCATAGTTGTTCTATTTTATTATTGATACTTATTTTATTGTTGTTTAACACAGAATTCCGGCTGCTCGTCTTTTAGAGAGAGAACTACGGTATCGCCCGACTTCACTTCACCCGAGATGATCAGCTTGGACAGTGGGTGGCGGATTTCCTTGCGGATGATGCCCAGGATAGGACGGGCACCATACTGAGGATTGAAACCGCGCATAGCAATCTGGTGCTTGGCCTCTGGGGTGATTTCCAGAGTGATGTTCTGCTCCTCCAACTGCTTGAGCAAGCCCTTCATATGGATGTCGAAGATGCGCTTCACGGTGTCCTCGGTAATCGGTGAGAACGGAACGATTTCGGTGAGACGGCCCAGGAACTCGGGGCGGAAGTAGTTCTGCATGATCTCCATCAGGTCGTTGGTCTCGGGGGGTACGCCCTTCTGGGTGAAGGAATCCACCACATACTGGCTGCCGATGTTGGAGGTGAAGAGGATGAGGGCGTTGGAGAAATCACCCACACGGCCCAAGCGGTCGTGCAACTTGCCCTCGTCCAAAATCTGCAAGAAGAGGTCGAACACCGACTTGTGGGCTTTCTCTATCTCGTCGAAGAGTACCACGGAGTAGGGCTTCTGGCGGATCTTATTGACCAGCAGACCGCCTTCCTCGTAGCCTACATATCCCGGAGGCGCACCGTAGAGCAGTGCCACGGAATGCTCTTCCTTGAACTCCGACATGTCGAAGCGGATGAGCGATGACTCGTCGCCGAAGAGGAAGGCTGCCAAAGCCTTTGAAAGCTCCGTCTTACCGGTACCGGTGGGACCGAGGAAGAAGAACGAACCCATGGGCTGTCCCTTCTTGTTGAGGCCCGAACGAGACTCGAACACGGCATCCAATACCTTCTTCACGGCGTGGTCCTGACCTACGACACGTTTCTTCAAGGTGTCTTCTGCACCGAGCAGACGGTCACGCTCCTGCACCTGTACTTTACCCAATGGAATGCCCGTCTGCTTGGCCACCACTGCATCGAGGTCGTTGCTCTTCAATTCCGTTCGCTTGTCCTTGGCAAGTTCTTCCAGTTTGTTGAGGATGCCCTTGAGGCAGTCGATGCGCTCCTTCACGGTGGCAATCTTGGCGAAGTCGATGTCGCTGTCGAGTTGTGCCATCAGGATGCAGTTGGTCTTGTTGTTAATCTCGTAGTCGAGCCATTCTAGGTCTTTCATCACCATGGAGTCCTTCTCGTCCTTGCCCTCTGCCTCTGCTTCCACCTTGTCGAGCTGCTCGCGATAAGACTTGATGTCGTTCTCTGTCATATCGTTCATCGTCTTGAGGAGCGACATGGTGCGGTCGATGAGGTCGATGGCTGAGGTGGGCAATGCCTTCTCCGTGAGGTATCTCTTGGCGAGGCGGATGGCGTTCTCCATCACTTCCTCGTCGACGGTGAGTTTGTGGTAAGCCTCGTATTCGGGCATGATGCCCTTGAGGATTCTCAGGCTCTGGTCGGCTGTGGGCTCCTCCAGGATGATGCGCTCCATTCTGCCGGAGAACTCCTTGTCAGTCTCCAGGTGCTTGGTGTAGCCGTCGGTGGTGCTGGTGCAGATGAGCAGCAGGTTGCCCTTGGAAAGTTCCTGCTTGAGGATGGTGGAGGCACCGAAGAGGTTGTCCTGGCGGTCGAAGAGCTTCTCTATCGACTCGATGATGAGGATAGCGTTCTCCTGTTCCTCTATCTCCTTGATCACTTTCTTGAAGCGGTCGTCCACCTCACCCTTGTAGGAGGCTCCTGCGGAGAGGGCTGCGGTGTCCAGTTCGTATGCCTTGGCATTCTGCAGGAAAGAGGGCACGTCGTTGGCGGCCAACTGGTTGAGAAACCCGTTGATGAGCGCTGTCTTGCCGATGCCCGACTCGCCGGTGACGAGCAGGTTTGCCTTGGTCTTCCTTCCTAAGATTTCGTAGATGGTGGAGATTTCCTTCTCGAATCCCACCACGGCTTCCTTCTTTCCGCCACGTATCTCGGCTATCTTGTCGATGCAGTATTTTCCGATGTTGCCCTTCTCCTTGGTCACGGCGTTGTCGAGGTAGGGGTGGCTCACGTCTGCAGAGGGGGCGGCACCGCTGTTGTTGCCCGTCTCCATCTTGGCGCAGATTTCTGCAGTGGTGAGCGGCAGGGTCTTCAACTGGTCGAAGGTGAAGCCCACGCCCGGTGTCACCAGGGCTGCGAGCACGCATACCGGCTGGCACTCCTCCAGACCGAAACGCTCGGTGAAGTTGTCGGCTTCCTCCATCACGGCGATGGACTCGTCGGAGAGACTCACGTCGGCGTTGGGACGCGTGGCGCGTGGCTGGAGGGTCATCTGTACGTCAGCCCAGTCCTGGAGGTAATAGTAGTCCTTGCCCAGTTCCGTCTCGACGAAGTGGACGAGTCCTATCTCCTTGTGGAGCACTGCCTTGAACAGGTGGGCGGGATAGATGGCGTCGTTGCAATATTCCTTTGCAAAGGAGCCTGCTATGGATTTCAGCTCATTTATCATAGTTCTAATTTTTTTAAAATTTATAAATCGTACATGATAAATTGTACATAGATTATATGTGCAACCAGATGCTCCGGAGGTATTTCCGCCAGATGGCGAGATGCGTGCTTCCGTTGATCTCTTGGCAGACTCTCCTGCTGGTTTCGGTCAATGTGTCGATGACTTTGCGGATGTGCTGCTGCTCAATGAGCTCGGTGCCGTCTGTTGGTGCGTTGGCTTCCGTCTGTATGCAGAGCACATGGAGCGTTCTCGCACCGACGGCCAGTGCCTTCTTTGCTTTGACGGTGTTCTCGCCTTTTAGCACTTGGTAGAGCAGCGGACTGTAGTTCTGGAAGGTTTCCAACTGCTTCGCCTTGGCTTGTCCACCCAAGAGGAAGTATTCCCTCAGTATCTTATCGAAGTTGACGAACACCACGCAGCGGTTGTTGCGTTTCTTGAGGATGCCTACATGGGCGTAGTAGCTGGTGGGTGTCGCACTTGCCGTGTCTTGCTTGGGGAAGAAGGTGTCTTCCAGGAATGTCACTTTGCGAATCACCTCCGTGAAGTCCTTGTGACGGCAAATGGCGTAGTCTTTTCCCTCTGTGGGACAGATGCCGGGAGTGGGGGTGAGGAATGGGCGTATGGAGAGGGCTGTCTGGTAGTCGTCCATAAAATGTGAATCGGTCTTGATGTAGTTGGCGAGCGAGCGAATCTGCTCTGCCTCTTCTCTGCTCAGGTTCTTCACCTTTTCGGCGAGCCGGCGGTAAGCCTCTTTCCCTGCGCGGCGGTCCGTTTCTTCCAGGAGTCCGGCGAAGGAGTCTTTCACGATAAGCGTATTGATGAACCAGGCAAAGGTGAGGCAGGTGTTTTCCACGAAACCGCAGTCTTGCAGCTTTCCGATGATGAGGTCGGCGATGCGCGCCTTGAGGGTGTGCCTCGACTGTCGGTCGCACTCGTTGTTGTGGAGCCTTGTCAGGTGGTAGTCCCAAATGTCGGGAATGGATATTGCCATGTCTTCCATTTGGAACACCAACCGTCTGTTGCCCCGGAACCTCACCAGGTAACCCGTTTTCCCCTGAAAGGGACCGTCAATGACCTTGATTGCCTCGTTGGGCTCGTCGTTCTTGGCGTTGAAGGCATAGTCACTGTAGGGGCGTTCCAGCACCAGCACTTTCTCGGGGTAGTGTTCGTTGAAGTCCATGAAGAAGAGCATCTGCAGGTCGGGTACGGTCATCACCCGTTTCTGTGTCTTGTCATATTCCAGGTAACCTTCGGGGTATCTCTCGGCGAGGAGTGTCGTGGCAGTATCTTGTGTTGTCAGTACGAAGACCCTTCCGGCAAACAGGGGCAGCAGTTCTTCCTGCTTTCCTCTCTGTACCCTGACAACGGGGTTCAAGGGACAGTAGAAGTCAAGGATGTTGCTTCTCTTGTTTTGCTCGGTCTCCAATATCGTCTTCACTTTTTTCTCTTGGTTGGGACGCGTGTGGATGACAAACCACTGGATTTCTTGGGAGTAAGGCATATTCTTCCTTCCTCTCCTGAGGCTCAGGAAAGTTATCTGCAGGTATAATAATTACCTAGTGCAACAGCGTCTCGGAGGAACCTCAGCATAGTATCGCCGGTTGCATCTATGTCTGCCAATTGGCATGAAATGTACATTCTCAATTGCGTTGTAGCTGGTTTACTTTTAAAAGTATTCTGCAAAAATAGGGATTTTTTCTGTTTATACCAAATTATTTCATATTTTTTATACGAATTTGTTTGCAATGAGCAGGCTATTCCTGCTCCTTTATCTCCTGCTCCTTTTCTTCCTCCGATTTCTTCAAAAGCTCGTTGGTCTTCTGTTCTAGCTCCGACAGTTTCAGGAGGAGTTCGATGGCTTCCTCTGAGGTGACAGTTGATGTTGGAGTTCCCTCGGAAGAGTTGGGAGTGCTGATGGCACCGGTTACCTTCAGGTCCTTTGCCGTGGCAGACGTCATCTCCACATTTGCGCTGCAGGTGGTCTCGCCCGCCAGAGTGGTCTTGCCGAGGAGCTTCGTGTTCTCGCCCTTCAAGGACACGTTGCCCTGGTTGAGTTGGAGTGCTGCCTTGTTGAAGGACTGCTGTATCTCCACGTCTTCGTTGGCGTGGACGAGGATTGCCTTGTCGGCATCCATTATGATGTGCTCCTTCGCTCTGATTCGGGTCTGGTTGTAGCCCAGTTCTATGTAGCTCTTGGGGGCGATGGACAGGTTGCCGCTGTCTGTTGTCTCGGAGGCAGACATCCTGACTATCTTGCTGTTGACGTTGAACTCCCCTTCCGCCTGTCCGTCCGTTGTTTGGCTTCTCACACTCACGAACTTGGCCCGCATATTGATCAGACCGCCGCTTGTCAGGGCTTTTTCTTTCGCTTCGTTGACTCCTCCCGTTGTCTCGCCGGGCGTATACACTTTGTCCACTGATTCCATGATGATGTTTCTCGACGTGATGTTTACCTGTCCTTCCGCAGGCATGTCGATTTCTCCCGCGTTCTCGCCGGGTTTCATGTTGGCGGTGGAGAGACCGATCTTCTGTGTGTTGACGTTGAACTCGCTGTCTTCCAGCATTCCGTTTCCGTTGGCTATGGCACTGATTTCTACTTTCTTTGCTGCAATTTCCAGTCCGGCGTTCTCGCTTTCGCAAACCTTGTAGTTGGCGTCCACGGAGTGGATGTTGGTGTTTTCCGCAAATATGTCTATGGAGGCACCTGTGCTCTGCTTGTTCTGCACGTTCTTCTCGGTCTCCTCGATGGTTGCCTTCTTGTCGTTCAGGGTCTTGATCTGGCGGTTGGCTTCGGCGAGCTTCGACGTCGCTTCCTGGAAAGCCTTGAATTCCTTGCACAGGATGCTGTATTTCTCGTCGATCAGCTTTTTCGTAGTCTCGATGTCTTCGATGGAGACGCGCACCTGGGTGCCGTTGTCAAAGAGATTCTTGGTCAGGGCAAACAGGGCGTTGAGTTCCTTGATGTTGTCCTCTATCTCTGCCATCCTGCTGTCGGATTCCTGCTGGAACCGCTCCTTGTCGGCATTTTTTGCCTTGATGGTTTCCTCTATTTGGTTTTTCCTGTTTCCTTGGGGGACCATTGCGGCTATGGAGACATGGTTGTCTGCCTGCAGCTTGATCTCGCCGGGGAGGGCTGTTGCTGTCTCTGCGAACGTGCCCTCCGTCTCCTCGCTTTGCAGGGCGACGCTCTGTGCCTGTACGGTGTAGCTGGAACGGTAGCTGACCACCTCTTCGTTGCCGTCCACGCCGGGGTCCAGACAGAGGTTTCTGATTTCTGTCGCCTTGTTGGTGATGGTGCCCCTGCCAAAGTCTGTGCCCACGCCCTCCTGCTGGATGTTGTTGGCACGGATGATGACCCTTGAGGTCTCGTTGGGAATCAGGGTGCCGTCCTTCAGGACATTGCCGATGACAATCTCGGGGGCGGAGATGACGATGCGTTGCTCGTCCCTTATATATTGCCCGTTGTTGTACTTGTCGGTCATGTCTTGCTTGATCTTCTGTATCTCGTCCTTGTAACGTCTGACCTCGTTCACGTCCTTGTCCATGCTGGCCTGGAAGGCTTTCATTGATTCGAGCCAGCTGTCATACATATTCTGTGGCATAAGTGTTGATGTTTAAATGGTTGATGATGAAGAAGGGAGAGAAGGTTCCTAAATCTTGCTCAGTTCCTTCAATTCCTTACTGATGTTGCTGACGGCTGTTGAGCTGATAGACTCTCCGTTGATGTTGCAGGTGTTGCCTGATGAGTCGGAAAGAAGGATCTCGCCTTTGATTTCCGCATCCCATACCCTGTTCTCTTCCCAGTGACTGTACATGGCACCGAAGAGCTGGGAAAAGTCACTCTCCAAATTTCTCCCGTCTGCGTAATGCCTGATGCAAGAAAGGTAGCTGCTCCAGGATGCGTTGTTTTCACACACGGAGATGTCATCCTTCGTGCAATTCCTCAGCTGGTGGGCAGTGAACCAATAGGGAATGTATATGTCGATGTATTTTTCCTCTTTCAGCTTTTGGATAACTCCATATAGGATTTTCCTCTTATCTTTGTCTGTCAGTCCGTTATGCTCAGGATTCCCCAGTTCACTTCCTGTCTGTAGCCAGTTGAAATCCCGGAACATCTTTGTGTATGTCGTGGTGAGGTAATCGAGAATGTTTGTTCTATATTCCGCAAAAACATCGTTAATGCTGACGAAAACTGTGTCGGAGACAGAGATGGAACCTTCGGCAATCAGGTTGATGCGGTCTATTACACCGAAATACTCTTTTATGGTCGTTGACAGTAAATCCGCTGCTCTTTGCAGGTCTTTTTTATCCGCGGCTATGTTATTGTGATCTATGGATTCCAACTGGTCAAGTTTTGGGTGCGAATCTTCTGCTGCGGTATGGGAGTAAAATACCGCCTGGATGATTTGGTCACCGTTCTCGATATTGTTGCTAATATCATCTACTTCTATGTTTTGTTCGCCAATCGAGAATTGGTTGTCCTCCATTGCGTTTTTTTTCACCTTTTTCCACTTCTCTATATTGTCATTTACAAGACGGTTATAAGCCTGTTTGTATTCCAATGCCTTTTGATGGGCGTACTTATATGTGCCGTCAATGCAGTTTATCATCAGAAGAGTCGAACGGAGTATATCCTTTACCTTGAGGTCCAGGAGTTTATAGTCGACATCTCCCTTCGTGGCGAAGCTGGCGGTCTTGTAGGCCTTGTCGGGCAGTTTCGTCTTGCCCTTTCCTGCCTCCATGCAAAGGAAGCGGTTCGACTTGATGAGAGCCGTTCCGCCAATGGGCTTGACGAAAGCGTCTATCACTGACCTCAGCAGTCTCAGGTCGAAGAGTGTCGTCAGACTCTTCACTTCATTCAGGATTATTCCGAAAGCGGCGTCCTTGGCGGCGTAGCCGGTATTCTTGGTGTAGGCTTTCCTCATCTTGGGGATGTTGGTGCCCGACATGAGCGTCAGGTTGTTGCCTGCCACGATGTCCACGTTCCTTCCCGTTATCTTCACGTCGCCGTTGGGGGCGCTGATGGTAATGCCGGTCATGGCGTCGATGTTTACGTCGCCTAAGGGGGAGGAAATCAATATCTTGCGCTTCTCCGTCGACATGTTGATGTTGAAGAAGCCATAGGCATCGCCGATGTTGATGCCGCCGCTCAGCTGTTTGGCTGAGTCGCCGGAATAGGTGATGGCGTCGCCTGCCATGGGAATGTATTTCAGCCAGGCATTGAGGGCGGGGAAGAAACTGGTGGCGAAGTTCGCGCAGTTCTGGTTGGTGGGCGACAGGAACTTGATGTACTGGCCGGTGGGCGACTTGATCATGAAGTCGTTGTTGCAGAATCCGTCGAGTCCGCTGTCCACATAGCTGTTTGCTATGGAGTTCTCCAGGAAGGCTGCCCTGTTCTGGCCTACCTTGAACGTGTTGGTTGCCGATGTCATTGCTCCCATCACGAAGGGACGCTCGATGTTGCCGAACTCATAGCCGATCATGATCTCGTCGCCTACTTGCGGCGTGAACCTGATGCCGGAGTCCTTGGAGGCGAAGGGCTGCGTAGTCCTCACCCAGGGCGATGACGGACAGCCTGCTTCCTCTGTCTGCCAGGGGTAGCGGAACTGTATTCTTCCCAACTGCGAAGGGTCGTTGTTGGCGACAACGTAAGCCACCTGGTTGGCAATGGCTGTAGAGGGCTTTTCCTCCAGCAGGGGAGGGTAGTAGCCCTCGTCCAGCACGGGGATGGCATCCACCTCGAAGGTGGTGTAGGTGCCGGCGGTGTTTGCCGACACCTTGTGTTCGCTGGTGATGGATGTCTTGACTACGATGTAGTCTTTCTCCAGCACCTTGATGATGTCGCCCAGCAGGAGCGGGGTGTAGTAGGTGCCGAAGTTGATGTGTATAGCCTGTTCAGCAGCCTTCTGCTCCAGCTCTCGCGTCTTCACGTAGAAGTCTTTGCCGAAGTACTGGCGGGCGTTGTAGTTGCTGAGCGGACAAACCACGACACCGCCGTCCGTTGTACATTGGTCGGTGTTGTTTTCATAGGGGGTGATGAAGGATTCGTTCCATTTGTCTTGTTTCTCGTTGAGCTTGGTTGCTGTCTTGATGGTGTTCTTTAATAGGTCCGAACCCAAGCTGGCGACAATCTCGTAGAGGTTGTCCTTCTTCATCCACTGGCATGCATTGTAAAGATAGGAACCGGGATTGTCGAGGGCAAACAACTTCCCGAACGATTCGTTGAAACTGCTCTTGCTCTTCTTCAGGACTTCCAGGTATTCCTCGTTAGGACCGCTGTATCTCCTTGTGTTTTTGCTGTCGTCCGGTTGCTCCTGCTCTTCGGTCTTCTTCATGTAGTTGGTCATGAAGAAGTTCTCCACGTCCCTGTCCTTGGGTTTCTTGAATGACAGTGCCGAGAAGTTGGTTACGCTGATGGCAGCCGTGGGGTTGAAGCCCAGTTGCCATGTGCCGTTCTCATAGAACAGGAACTCGCCGCAGCGGTTGGCAACCCGCCTCAGGAGGTCGAGCGGGCTCTCCTCGTATTGCACGAGGTAGGGCTGGATGAACTCCATCCATTCATTGGTGGAATCGTTCTTGATGAGGGTGTGCTGCAGGTGGCTGTAGTCGACACTCTTGATGAGCGCCGACTTGCCGGCGACAGTCTTCAGGACGCCGGCTCCCAGTTTCTTGGCTACATAGCACTTGTTGTATTTCTGGAAAGAGAAGACATGCTCGGGACTGAAGATGTTGAGCTTCAGGTAGAGGGAGGTGCCGTTCTCCGAAGGCTTGTATTCCGGCACATAGTCGAAGACGACATAGTCTTTGGCAAGGTCTTTTTCCCCGTCATCGAGTGCTACTGGGATGCCCAGCAGTGACTTGAAGTCCAGTGTGTTGAAGGAACTTACACTGCCGTTGGAGGCTATCTGTAGCACTGCCTCTATGAAACAGGGGGTGTATATCTCCTTCTTGACGGTGAGGGAGATGAGGGTGGTCTTGCCCAA
>CAVGLH010000072.1:0-11565 GCA_963630065.1 Bacteroides fragilis
CAAGAGGATGACGGCAATCCCCCTTGCCCATTTATTCAAAGTTTCCTTTTCCATTTCCATTATTCTTATTATTTATTTTGCCATAGATTGTCCAGGCATTCTTTTTGTCATTCTTCCTTTTCGAAGAGAGCGAGCACAGACCGTTCATCCTCACTCAGTTGCTCCGCCAGCTCCTCGGGGCTTCCGAACTTCTGCTCGCCCCTGATGCGCTTCACAAAACCAACCAACAAGAACTGGTCGTAAATGTCGTCTTCAAAGTTGAAGATGTGCGTTTCGAGCGTGAGTTGCTTGCCATTGAAGGTTGGTCGGGTTCCCACGTTCATCATGCCATGCTTCCACACCACCGTATGCTCCATCCTGGCTTTCACGGCATAGACACCGGGGGCGGGAATGAGCTGCCCGAAGTGGGAGATGTCGAGGTTGGCGGTGGGGAAACCGAGCTTTCTGCCCTCGTGGTAACCATTCACCACCTTGCCGATGATGGTATAGGGATAGCCCAGGCATCGGTTGGCCAGATCTACCTCCCCCTCCTTCAAGAAGGCTCGGATTACGGAAGAGGAGATGTTGACACCGTCTATCCGGAAGGCTTCGTTGCGGATTACCTCGATGCCCATCTCCTTGCCGTAGCGCACATAGTCGTCGAAGGTTTCCTCGCGGTTGTGGCCGAAACGATGGTCGTAGCCGATAAAGAGCTTCCTCACGTTGAGATGGTCGCGCAGCACCTGCTGCATAAACTCGCGGGCCGAGAGCGCAGCCATCTGCCGGTCGAAATGCAGCACCACGGCATTGTCTACCTCCGTCTTGGAGAGCAAGAGGAGCTTGGAGTCGAGCGTGCAGAGCATCTCGGGCTGATAGTCGCTCTGCAGCACCTTGCGCGGATGCTCGTCGAAGGTGATTACCGTAGAAGCCAGTCCTTCTCTCCGGGCCGTCTCCACAAGGTGGCCTATCAAGAACTGATGTCCCCGATGCACCCCGTCGAAAAATCCGATAGTAGCGACACAAGGCTGCTGCTGCATCCCGGCAGATGCAGCGGCAACCTTGCGCTTGTCGTCAATGTTATAATATATTGTCTTCATATCACACGTTCAAGTCAATTACTTGCGATGCAACCGTTTGATGCCTCGCCACAGTTCGCCCACCCAAAGCACGATGGAGGTGGAAGCGATGATGACAGCCCACTCCCCAAACGACAAGGGCACGGTGCGGAACATCTCGCCGCCGAAGGTTACGATGAGCCACTGCCCGAAGAGTACGAGGGCCAACACGAGTATCATGCCCTTGTCCTGCCAGAAATGGCGGAAGGCTGAATGGTTGCTCCCCAAGGCTTTGGCATTGAAGAGATTCCAGAACTGGAGCATCACGAAGGTGGTGAAAAACCAGGTAAGCTCGTGGGTGTCTACCCCACCCTTGCCCCTGCGCTCGCAATAGACGAGGAAGGCAAACATCAGGAGGAAGAACACGATGCCGCAGAAGAGGATGCCCCGGCCGATGGGCTTGGTGATGATGAAGTCGGAGGCATTGCGGGGCTTGTCCTTCATCACCTCGTGCGACGGTGGCAGCGAGGCCAGGGCCAAGGCTGCGAAGGTATCCATAATCAGGTTGATCCAGAGTATCTGGGTCACGGTGAGCGGCATGTCGGTGCCAAGTATCGAACCGCCCAGCACCAGCAGCAAGGCCGCCACATTCACCACCAACTGGAAGAAGAGGAATCGCTGGATGTTGCGATAGAGCGAGCGGCCCCACATCACGGCGTTGGCGATAGACTTGAACGAGTCGTCGAGCAAGGTCATGTCGGAAGCCTCCTTGGCAACGGAAGTACCCGAGCCGAGCGACAGTCCTACGTGGGCATAGTGGAGGGCCGGCGCATCGTTGGTTCCGTCGCCCGTCACGGCCACCACCTCACCACGCTGCTGGAGCATGTGTACCAGTCGCTGCTTGTCGGTAGGGCGGGCACGGCTCATCACCCTGATGTCCTTGGCACGCTCGTAGGCCTCCTCGTCAGAGAGAGCCTCCCATTGCTCGCCCGTTATCATCTGCTCGTCGAGCGAAGTCATCTCGCCATCCGCGCCGATGCTCTCCGTATCATCCTCAAACACGCCTATCTGCTTGCCTATCTCCATGGCCGTGGCTGCGGTATCGCCCGTCACCACTTTTACTTCGATGCCGGCATGGCGGCACTCCTGCACGGCGGCAGGCACATCGGGGCGGATGGGGTCGTTGATGGCAGCGATGGCCTGGAGCTGCAAGCCGGCAGCTTCGAGTGCCTGCTCGAAGAGGGCATTCACATCGGGCGCAGCCGTGGCGTCTACCTTCTTATAGGCGAAGGCGAGGGTTCGCATGGCCTTGTGCTGCCATTCGCTCAGTTGCTCCAGGGTCTGCTTCTGCTCCCTCTCCTCGAAGACACACTTCTTCATCACTATCTCGGGCGCACCCTTCACAAAGAGATACAGCCCGCCATCCACCTCGGCGAGCGTAGCCATAAACTTGCGCTCGGTAGAGAAGGGCAACTGCTTGCTTACCTTGAGTTGCTTGCGAAGGGCGGCATAGTCCTTGTCATGGCCTTGAAGCCAAAGCAGCAGAGCCGACTCGGTAGGATTGCCGATAGCCTTGCCCTCGTTCAGTTCGGCGGTGGAGTTGAGGGCGATGGCTGCATCGAGCAGACTCTCGCCGCCATTCTTCAGCAGGAGGGAATCCACCTGCATCTTGTTCTGCGTCAGGGTACCCGTCTTGTCGGTGCAAATCACGGTAACGGCACCCATCGTCTCGCAGGCATGGAGCTTGCGCACGAGGTTGTTCGACTTCAGCATCCGTCGCATATTGAGCGCCAGGGAGAGGGTCACCGCCATCGGCAATCCCTCGGGCACGGCCATCACGATGAGCGTTACGGCCATCATGAAGTATTTCAACACGATTTCCGCCATATAGAAGTAGTCTTTGCCTCCCCAGGCGGGGTTGGTGAGAATGTCGTGCACCAGGAAGATGACGAAGGCTGCGACTGATACACCAGAGCCCACCTTGGAAATCATCTTGGCCAGTTTGTCGAGCTGCATATAGAGCGGTGTCTGCACGGCTGTCTGCTCGGTGCTCTTCTGCGCCACCTTTCCTATCTCTGTGGCATCGCCCACGGCAGTGACTACAAACTCGCCCCGGCCATTCATCACCATTGTGGAGCGGAGCACCACGCAGGGAGGATAAGCCCCGTCGCCCGTCGCCTGCAGCGTCTTTTCGGCGATAGGCTCGCCGGTGAGGGCCGACTCGTTAATTTGCAGGTCTGTCACCATAACCAACTTGCCGTCGGCAGGCACCTCGTCGCCCACTTCGACAAGCACCACGTCGCCCACTACCACATCGTGGCGGGGTATCTCCATCACCTTGCCACCCCGGCGCACCTTCACGGGCTGTTCCTCGCCCAGGGCTGTGAGCACATTAAACTTCTTAGCGGCGTCCCGCTCGAAGTAAAATCCCACGGTAGTGGCCAGGAACACTGCCAGGAAGATACCTACCGTCTCCATGAAATCATTCTCGATGAAAGCGAGAACGAGGGAGACGACTGCAGCAACCAACAGTATCTGGATAATCGGGTCGCGATACTTGTCCAGATAGAGTTTCCATAACGATGTACGCTGAGGCGGTGTGAGCACATTGCGTCCGTGCTGCTCCCTGCTCTGTTTCACTTGTTCGTCGGTCAAGCCGAACCTTTTGTTTTTGTCTGTGTCCATTTCCTAAGAATTATTCGCGCATACGTGCGCACATATTGCGTGCAAAGATACGACAAAAATCCGACTATCTCGCCGTAACAGGTATTAATTTATATAAAAGCCGGCACAAATCCCCCGTTTTGCGCACCTGCAAGCATCTTTTTCCCCATCCCTTGAAAGTTTTTCGCCAAAACATTTGGCCATTTGCCAAAAATCTAGTATCTTTGCACTCGAATTTGTAAAAATTCCCCGGACTTGTAGCTCAGTTGGTTAGAGCAACAGACTCATAATCTGGAGGTCCTAGGTTCAAGCCCTAGCTGGTCCACAAGGCTAAGCATCTTATTACTAAGAGCTTAGCCTATTTTTTTGTGTCTGAGCGCTATCGGCGAAAAATGAAATGACAGACAGTTTTCACCTACATTTTATCGTTTTGTAACAAATAAATCGTATCTTTGCACACGAATTTAAAAAGTATCACAAAACATCGAACAATAAGGATATGAAAAAGATTTTCAAACTCATCCTCGTGCTCTGCGCCTTCTGCGGCATGGCACAGGCTCAGCCAGAACGTCCCAAGCTGGTAGTAGGCATCGTCATCGACCAGATGCGCTGGGACTATCTCTACCGTTATTATGCCCGCTATGGTGAGGGCGGATTCAAGCGACTGCTCGGCGAAGGATTCAGCGTAGAGAACACACGCATCCCTTACATCCCATCGGTAACGGCCATCGGACACAGCTGCATCTATACGGGTTCTGTGCCATCCATCAACGGTATCGCCGGCAACAACTTCGTGAAAGACGGGAAAAAGGTATATTGCACCGACGACAATACCGTGAAGCCCGTAGGCTCAGACAGTAAGGCAGGCTTGATGTCGCCTCGCAATATGTGGACCACCACCATCGGCGACGAGCTTCGCCTTGCCACCAACAACCGCAGCAAGGTAATCGGCGTGGCTCTCAAGGACCGAGCATCAATCCTTCCCGCCGGCCACCATGCCAACGGTGCCTTCTGGTTTGACGACAAGAGCGGCAAGTTCATCACCAGCAGTTTCTACATGGACAAATTGCCAGACTGGGTGAACAAATTCAACAAGCAGAAGTTGCCAGAGAAGTATCTCGCCAAGAAATGGGAGACTCTCTACCCAATCGACTCCTACAAGGAGAGCACTGCCGACGACAACAACTACGAGAAGGGCATCGTGGAGGGAGTGAATGCCGTACTGCCTCTCGACCTTCCTACATTATATAAGAAGTACGGATACCAAATTATCCGCAACACCCCTTTTGGCAACAGCCTGACCATCGACATCGCCAAGGCTGCCATTGACGGAGAGAAACTGGGACAGGGCAACGAGACCGATATGCTCACCGTGAGCTGCTCCAGCACCGACTACATTGGTCATCAAGTGGGTGTGAATGCCATCGAGACCGAGGACACCTACCTGCGCCTCGACCAGTCGCTCGCCGACTTCTTCTCTTATCTCGACCAAAAGGTGGGCAAGGGCAACTACCTCCTGTTCCTCAGTGCCGACCATGGCGGCGTGAACAACCCCACCTTCCTGAACGACCAGCGCATCCCTGCCGGCATCTGGAGCAAGAGGACTGCCAAGCAATACCTCGATGAAGCCTTGGCAACGAAATATCCAACAGCCGGTAAGCTCGTGAAGACCATCATGAACAACCAGGTGTTCTTCGAGACAGCCAGGATAGACTCTCTCGGCCTCGACTACGAAGCCATCAAGCAGGTGGTGGTAGACCGGCTGAAGAAAGACAAGGATGTACACTATGCCTTCGACATGGAGAAGACATCCATCGCGAGCGTACCCGACGACGTGAAGTTCCGCGCCATCAACGGCTACAACCGTGAGCGTAGCGGCGGTGTGCAGATTGTCTTGAAGCCAGCCTACTATGACTCGGGGAGTGCCAAGGGAACCACCCACGTAGCATGGAACGGTTACGACACCCACATCCCATTGGTTTTCATGGGATGGAACATCAAGCACGGAGAGACTACGCAGCCTCACTATATGACGGACATTGCCGCCACGGTCTGTGCCATGCTTCACATCCAGGCGCCTAATGGCTGCATCGGCGAGCCGATATTCTAAATTTCACATAAAACGACAAAGGCTGGTTTCTTGCAAATGAGAAACTAGCCTTTGTCGTTTACACCTCATTCATTATATCCATATACTCATCGTAGGAGATGTATCTGCCGCCCATCGACTTGAGATGTGAAGTCTCCAGTTGGCAGTCTATCATCCTGCCGCCGTTCTTCTGCAAGAATCGGGCGAGGAAGATGAGTGCCAGTTTAGAGGCCGACGGCACAAGGGAGAACATGCTCTCGCCGATGAACACTTTGCCTATGGTAACACCATAGAGGCCGCCTACGAGCTGGCCTGTCTCGTTGTCCCAAACCTCCACGCTGGCAGCAAAGCCCTGGTTGTGAAGTTCGGTGTAGGCCCGGATGATGTTCTCGCCCAGCCAGGCGCCGTCTTCCTCGTTGCGGCGGTTGCACTTGCCGCATTCCCTTATCACGCGGTCGAAAGCCTCGTTGATGCCCACGCTGTACTTGTTCTTGTTCATGAGCGTGCGCATGGAGTGGCTCACATGGATTTCGTCGGGGAAGATGACGAAACGCTTCATCGGGCAGTACCACACCGGCTGCTCTTGGATGCGGAAATTGTACCAGGGGAAGATGCCGTTGCAGTAGGCCAAAAGTAGGCGGTCGACGCTCAGGTCGCCGCCCACGGCGAAGCAACCGTCGTCATCGCCCAGGTGAGGGTCTGGGAAGTAAAGTTCTTTAGAACTGTCGTCTATTTCGAATATCATTGTTTTTGGAGTTAACTCCTAATTGTTTATAACCATTTCCTTTCCATCGAAGTCCACCTTGGCCTTTCCGCCCTTCTTGAGCTTTCCGAAGAGCAGAGCCTTCATCAAGACTGGTTTCAGACGGTTGCCGATGGCTCGGTCCATCTCGCGCGCACCATACTCCTTGGTAAAGCCCCACTTCAGGAGTTGCTCCCTTGCCGCATCGGTCAACGTGAGGGTGACACCCTTCGCAGCCAACTTCTGGTCGAGCTGGCGTAGCTTCTTGCCAAGTATCAACTCGGCCATGTGCTTGTCCATGTCGTTGAACACCACGGTGTCGGAGAGGCGGTTGATGAACTCGGGCTTGAAGGTCTTCTTCACCTGCGACAACATCGCCTCGCCACGGCTCACACCACCCCCGAAGCCTACGCTGGCCTGCGAGGCATATTGAGCACCGGCATTGGAGGTCATGATGAGAATCACGTTGCGGAAGTCTGCCTTCTGTCCCTTGTTGTCGGTGAGGCGGGCATAGTCCATCACCTGCAAAAGGATGTTGTAGATGTCGCTGTGTGCCTTCTCTATCTCGTCGAGCAGGAGCACGCAGTTGGGCGTCTTGCGGATGGCATCGGTCAGCAGGCCGCCATCCTCATAGCCGATGTATCCGGCCGGCGAACCGATGAGCTTGGCCACCGTATGCTTCTCGGTGTACTCGCTCATGTCGAACCGCACAAGCTCGATGCCCAGTTCCTTGGCCAGCACACGGGCCACCTCTGTCTTTCCCACACCCGTAGGACCCACGAAGAGCAGCGAAGCCATCGGCTTGTCGTCGTCCACGAGTCCGGCCTTCGCCATCATCACGGCCTCTACCACCTTGTCTACAGCCTTGTCCTGCCCATAAATCTTGTCGAGCATACGCTGGCCGAGAGTGGCCAAGGCATTGTTGTTCTCGTCCTTCATGGCGGCTGCGTCTATCTTGCACACCTTGACAAGGATTTGCTGGATGATAGCCTTGGTCACGTAAGAGCGCTGGCGATACTCCACGGGGTGTACCTCCAGATAAGCACCCGCCTCGTCGATGAGGTCGATGGCCTTGTCGGGCAGGCAGCGGTTGCTGATATACTTGGCACTGGCACGCACGGCATACTCCAGGGCTTCCTTGCGGTAGGTGACACCGTGAAACTTGTTGTACTTCTGCTGCAAGCCCTCCAATATCTTGATGGCCTCCTCCTCGGAAGGTTCCTTGATGTCTATCTGCTGGAAGCGGCGCACGATGCCCTTGCTCTGGGCTATATGGCGGTTGTATTCCTCGTAGGTGGTAGAGCCGATGAAGCGGATATCGCCCGCCTCCAGGTATTGTTTCAGCTGGTTGGAGGCATCGGGGCCGCCGTCGCTTCCCCGGCCCGCTCCTATCATGTTGTGAATCTCGTCGATGTAGATGATGGTGTTGCCCTCCTTGACGGCCCCCTCCATCACCAGCTTGATGCGTTTTTCGAAGTCGCCGCGATACTGGGCACCGGCAAGCATCTGGGCGATGTCCATGCTATAGATGCGGGCTCCCTTCAGACGTTCGGGCACCTGTCCGTCGTTGATGAGCTTGGCTAGTCCGTAGACCAAGGCCGTCTTGCCCACACCCGGTTCGCCGATGTGCAGCGGATTGTTCTTCTCGGCACGGCAGAGCACCTGGATGGTTCTGTCCAGTTCCTGTTCCCTGCCGATGAGCGGGTTGTGCTGGTCCACCTTGTCGGAGATGCAGGTCACGAGCTGGTGCCAGTCCTGTGGCTGGCGATAGCGGTCGTCCTCGTCATCATAGTCGTCATAATCGTCCTCGTCATAGTCGCCGTCGATGCCCACAGCACCTTCCACAGCAGCTGCGTCCATGGGGTAATAGCTATCTACGCTGGCGAGAAACTCTCCCAGACGGTCGCCCAGGTTCTTGCCGAGCAAGAAGGCCGCCTCGGAGTTTTGCAGGCCAAACATCGCCTGCACGAAGTGGGTCACGTTCACCAGGTTTCTGTCGGCGGCAGCGGCGAGGGCGCAAGCCGTGCCAAACATCGTCTTGAAGAGCGACGAAGGCTCGGGCATATACTTGATGTTCTCGGGCACGCGCTCCTGCTTGGCGAGCCACGACACGAGTTCCTCGTGCATCTTCAGAGCCTCCACGCCCTCTTCCTGCAGGGCCTGGCAGAAGGCATACTGCCGGAGAAGCGACAAGAGCATGTGCTCCGGCATCACGAACTCGTGGTCGAAAAACCGGGCTTGCTTCATCGCGTCGTCCATCAATACACTCATATATCGGGTCAATCCCATGCTATCCATAAATCTTTCTGTTCCTTTCTTCTTTTTTATTCTGGCATATAAGTGAGCTTCAGCGGATATTTCTGCGACCGAGCGCGCTCCATCGCTTTTTCCACCTTGCTCTTGGCAATGTCGTAGCTGTAGATTCCCACCACGGCTTTCTCCTCATGGTGTACCTTGAGCATGATGGCCTCAGCCTCGGCAGCCGACTTGAAGAAGACGGTCTCGAGGATTTCCACTACGAAGTCCATCGGCGTGAAGTCATCGTTGAACATCATCACCACATAACGCCCCGGCTCCTTGAGCCTGGTGCGCTGCCGTTCACGAATCGCTGTTTGTTCTTGGGGCATAACTTTGGGGAGTTAAAGGAGTCAAAGGAGTTAAAGGAGTTAAGACGTATGCTTTTTCCTTTTCCTTGTCCTCCATGATTTTATTTTTTATAAGCATTAGTGATTTCCACCACGTACACGTCGTGGAAGCCTCCCTTCTCGCCATACCACTGGAGCAAGTCCTTGTCGAGGAACTTCTCCGCTGTCATCGTGTCCTTGAACAGTTTGCGGCACTCCAAGGTGAGGCGGCTCTGCTCGAAGGTGATGCTGCCGTGGTCGGTCGCTACGGGTGTCAAGCCCGTCTCCTTCGCCTTGTCGAAGTCACGGCCGCTCTTGGAACCACAGAAGTTGTAAATCTTGCGGGCCTCCTCGCCATATCCCAGGAAGGAGAGGGTCATGTACTCGTTGTCCTCTATCAATGCGTGGGTGTGCCGCTCGGGACGTATGAACACCACAGCCACGGGCTTGTTCCACAACCAGCCCAGGCAGCCCCACGAGGCCGTCATCATATTGAAACGTTCCTTGTCGCCGGCGCAAACCAGCATCCATTCCTTGCCTATCGTCTCGAATACGTTATCATTGAGTTGCTTTACATCGATCTTTTCCATTGTCTTTCTTTCCTTTCTTATAATAGTAAATTGTCCATCAAATTTCACTGGCGGAACTTGAATATAACAAAAGCCGTGCCAAATGTAGCTGCAAAGATACAAGATTTATCTGAAATACAATGTGTTTTCACCTAAAAAAATGTTTTTATCCGGTTGCCCTTGCGAATATCAGAAAAAATGCTTAACTTTGCCAAGGAATAAAAAAGACGGATTATGGCAACGAAACATCACTGACTGGGTGACAGAATAAACCGAAAAAGAATGACAATGAAGAAAACATCCTTCCTATTCTTGCGCCTGCTCCTCTTGACGGCAGCCGTATGGTTCGCCGAAAGCGGACGGCCCCAGAACCTATCTTACGACTTGACGTTCACCCCCGCCAAGCACTACATCAACGTGACCCTAAAGGCATCGGGCCTCGTGGACGGGCAGACGCTCTTCAAGATGCCCGTATGGGCACCGGGCGACTACGACATCAAGAATTACCCCAAGAACCTCTGCGACTTCCGCGTTACCGACAATGCGGGACAGCCCATCAGCTGGGAGAAGCAAAGGAAGAACGGATGGCTCGTGAAGAACGGAAAGCAGAAGGCAATTACCATCACCTACCGCATCTACGCCAACAAACAGGACCTGGCGGAAGCCATGGTCGACTCCGCCCGCGCCTTTGTGCCCGGCAACGGCGTGTTCCTCTACGTGGAGGGCAAGAAAGACCTCCCCATGACCATCGCCCTGCATCCCGACAAGCGATGGAGACACGCCACCACTACCCTGGCCCCCGTAAAGGGACGGGAGAACACATTCCTAGCCATGGATGCCGACGAGCTGTACGACAGTCCCTTCCTGCTGGGCAACCACCAAATCGTGGAGAAGAAATGGCTCGGCAAGGAATTTGTCTTCGCCATCGAGACTCCACAGGGGATAGACAGCACCAGCTTCTTCAGCGACGTGGAGAAAATGGTGGGGCAAGCCGAAAAACTCTTCGGCGAGACTCCCTTCAGCCGATACTGCTTCTTCATTCTGGGCAAGGGAGACGGCGGACTGGAGCACGCCTGCTCGCAAGTGGACTTCACGAAAGGCTCGTTCCGCTTCGACAGCAGGGAGGAGTACGTCCGCTTCCTCAGCCTCATCGCCCACGAATACTACCATCTGTATAATGTAAAGCGCATCCGCCCCATCGAGCTGGGGCCCTTCGACTACGACCAGGAGAACTTCACGCCGATGCTCTGGGTGTCGGAGGGCATTACGATGCACTATGAGACCGAACTGCTGCTGCGCTCCGGCGTCATCACCGAGCAGGAAGCCCTGGGCAAGCTCTCCGGCTTCATCCGCAGGATAGAGACCAAGGAGGGGCATAAGCACATGAGTCTGAGGCAGAGCGCCTACGACATCTGGCTCAACTTCATGACCGACAACGAGAACGAGGACGAGGTGAGCATCAACTATTACTTCAAGGGCCCCATCGTGGCCAAGCTGATGGACATCCGCATCCGCCAGCTCACCAAGGGCAAGAAAAGTCTCGACAACGTGATGCGCCGCCTCTACGATGACTTCTACAAGAATGCCGGAAGGGGATTCACGGAAGAGGAGTTCTGGGATGTATGCCGTCAGGTGGCGGGCGATGACGTGATGGAGATGCGCCGCTACGTGGACACCACCGACGAGATAGACTATCCCCGGATGTTGGCACCTGGAGGACTTAAAATAGATGCCGAGTATAATCTCAGCAGAAAATAACGAATATCCGTTGCAAGGAAAATAAATCGAAATTTATTTTGTATTGTCTTCGATTTGCAGTACCTTTGCACCCCGAAACCCTTGG
>CAVGLH010000073.1:0-11490 GCA_963630065.1 Bacteroides fragilis
TGGTACAGCGAGGGCGCTGTACCTCCTACAGTTACCCATACTTGCCGGAAAAGGCAATCATAGGAGGTACGGCGCCCCCGCCGTACCACTCAAGCAAGGAATTGTATTATGACCAAAGATTTAATCAAGTATCTCATCAGTTATTATCAAGACTTCGTTTCGAATATAACTTTTGAGGAGCGACAATACGAACTGGAACCAACAGCCTTCTTCCTACAACCGCATTGCCAACATCGCTGATGCTGGACGTGTGAAAATGCCACTCATAGAGGCTGAAAGCCATACTTCCCTTCGTTAAAAATATTTATTAGTCGTGGAAATTTGATATTTTCCGCCACATTTCCACGACTAATAAATATTTTATTTGTATCTTTGCAGCCAAAATAACATATTAGTATACAATTAATTATGATAGTTGGAAGGAAAAAGGAAATCAATCTGTTGCAAGGGCTTTTTGAGGAAGAAGAGTCGCAGTTTGTCGCAGTATACGGAAGACGGCGTGTCGGAAAGACTTTCTTGATAAGAGAGGCTTTCAACTACGACTTTGCCTTCCAATACACAGGTATATACGGAGCTACGCTACGAGAGCAAATCGACGAGTTTGTGGAGTCGCTATACTCGGCAGGCATGAAGAAGACCAAGGAGAACCCCAACAATTGGAATGAGGCATTTCATTTGTTGGAAAGATTCATAGACAAGTCAAAGAGTAAGCAAAAGAAAGTTATCTTCATAGACGAAATGCCGTGGATGGACACCCACAAATCCAATTTCTTACGTTCGTTAGACCACTTTTGGAATAGTTGGGCTACCGCAAGAAAAGACATCATCCTCATTATTTGCGGCAGTGCCACCTCTTGGATTATCAACAACATCATCATGAACTACGGCGGTTTACACAACCGTCTGACCAACCAGATCTTTCTTGAGCCATTCTGCCTGAAGGAATGCCAGGAATATTGCGAGAAGCGAAAGCTTGGATATACCGAGCGGCAGATACTCGAAGCCTACATGGCTCTTGGAGGCATTCCTTACTACTGGAGTTTCTTGAAAAAAGGGCAAAGTGTGGCACAAAATTTCGACCGAATGTTTTTTTCCGAGCGGGGAGAACTCAAAAAAGAATTTGATGCACTCTATGCCTCTCTGTTTAAAAGACCCACGACACACATATCCATCATTACAGCATTGGCCAACAAAAAGATGGGGATGCAACGAGAAGACATACTGGGAGCAACCGCCCTTTCCGACAACACGACTTTTGCCAATGCCCTACAGGAATTGGAGCAATGTGGCTTCATTCGAAAATTCATGCCTATAGGATACAAGAACAAGAACGCCATTTATCAGCTCATGGACAACTACACCCTGTTCTATTTTGATTTCATCAAGAAGAACACCAACCAGGACGAGCACTTTTGGACGGCAAATATCGACACCACCATACATAATGGCTGGGCGGGGAGAGCCTTTGAGCGTGTCTGCCTCCAGCATATCTCTCAGATAAAAGCTGCACTTGGCTTTTCGGCGGTAATCAGCACTGTCCACTCATGGACATATAAACCCAAAAGTTCCTCTGAGAAGGGTGTACAAATAGACATGCTGATAGACCGTAATGACCAAACCATCAACCTCTGCGAGATAAAATACACCAACGCCCCCTATTCCTTGGATGCCGAAGAGGACATGAGGCTTCGCAACAGAAAAGCAACTTTCGTCAGAGAGACAGGCACTACCAAATCTATACTCGTCACCATGATTACTACTTACGGTCTGACTCCCGGTGGATATTCAGATGACATCCACTGCCAAGTAACCATGACAGATCTTTTCAAATAGGCAGAAAAAAAGGAGAGGCGAGCTACACAGCCCACCTCTCCCGAGAGATTTATAGAAAATGCCACTCATGGCATCTCTATATCGTTGATTAAAAATATTGTCTCAATTAATTTGCCTTTGGCAATGTATTACTCCACTCATTCTGCTTAACACCAAATCCAGCATTGATTTCATCAACAGGGATTGGGAATACGAGGTCAGAAATGTTGTAGTTCGTATAAGTATACTTCACTTCTGGGGCACCATAAGCATATACAGAAGCCTTCTCGTTCCAACGGCGAAGATCCCAAAGACGATGTCCCTCCTGGAACAACTCACGAGCACGCTCATCCTTCAAGAACGAGAACAAGTCATCTTTAGTTGTAGGAAGGTCATCAACACTCTGAATGTCGGCATTACGCTTAGCTACCACGAGCAAAGCTTCCTTAGCAGCTGCCAAATCTGGTGTGGTTGCACGAAGTTTAGCCTCTGCCTCTATCAAGAACATTTCTGATGCATTCACCAGATAGTTGGTAGCATAAGCTGCATTGCCAGACTGGAAATCAGAAAATTTACCACCCTTGAAATATTCAACACCATTATTGTCGGAGTATGCAAATACAGAAGTACGACAATCATTTGCCCCATACATGGCTCTCAACTTAGGACTAGGAAGATAGCCGTATGTAGACCATAATGTACCGCAAGAGTTTGAGGAGAAATTGTCTTTGCTATTGATTGCTAAGTAGAACAAGCTCTCAGAATTTGACCCCGTAGTGTTGTACAGTGCCTTATAATCGGCTGCAGTTGTAGCTAAAGATGTAATCCCAGCATCCTGCAAAGCTTTTTGTGCATAAGAGTATGCCTCATCAAAGTTCTCCATATACAAGTATGTACGAGCCAAAAGACCTTCTACAGCAGTTTTTGTGAAATAGACAGCCTGCCCCTGATCTCCACCTGCAGTAGCAAAATGCTCCAAGGCTGCCTTGAAATCAGAAATGATTGACTCATAAGTCTGACCTACGGTAGAACGCTCAACATCTTGGAAAGCAGCTATTGGCTCATCGCTAATAACCAAACCTGGCTGAGCAGAGAAATCCTGACCATCAACCTTTACTTGATGACCATACACGTTGACCATCAAGAGTTTTGCATAGCCACGAAGAGCATAAGCCTCACCCAAAGCCACATCCAAAGTTGCCTTGTCGTCTTCTGAAGAAGATTCATACAAATTCTTTGCTGCCTTGATGGCACGAGCTGAGTTATCTATCACCTTGTAACCATAGTTCCATATACCATATAGGTAATTGTCTTGATCGGTAAAGGTAAACTGATAAATATCATCAAAATGACCAGTCGCAGTATTCCAATATGCCATATCTGTTGGTATTTCACCAATATTAATGGCATAGTTTCCTGCAAAACGATAGTTGTGCAACCAATAGTACTCACCATTTACGGCATTAGATACTGCTGACGCATTAGACAAACCATTGTCTACATCAACACCTTTGTAGTTCTTTGTGTCCAAGAAATCATCGCCACAACTTGTCATACTTGCAGCAAGAGCTACAACAGCGAGAGCCTTAAATATATTTCTTTTCATTTTTCTTTCTGATTTATAAACCCAAAACTTAGAATGTAATCTGGATACCACCTACGAATGTTGCCACATTAGGGTACTGCCATGCGATAATACCTGTATCGTATGTCTCAGGATTATAACCAACAAAATCGCTTGCAGTCCACGTATAGAGGTTATCAGCAGAAACGTAAATACGAACCTTCTGCATCAATGCCTTGCGAGTGATGGTAGATGGCAAAGTGTAACCTACAGAAATATTGCTTAAGCGCAAGAAGTTGGCGCTGTAGAGGAAACGAGAAGATGCACTGGAAGCCTGATAGGGGTCACCATAGATATACTGTGGATACTTAGCATCTTTATTGTTCTCTGTCCAAGAGTTGTTGGCCCACTCCTTAAGAGGGGTTCTGTTTGACATACCCCAACCCGTGAACTTTGCACCAGAATCATAAACCTTACCACCCAAACGATAGTTGAAACTCAAGCTTGCATCAAGGCCTTTCCATGCCAAAGATGTTCCAAAACCACCAAACACCTTAGGGTCTGGGGAGCCCAAGACACGCTCTGTGGCCTCATTATAATTGCTAGTTGTCTCTGTACCAGTCTCACCCTTATACCATAATGGTTTACCAGTCTCTCTATCTACACCAGCATATTCCTTCAAATAGAAAGAGTTATAAGGTTTACCTTCCATCACGACATTATAAGATGTTGGGTAAATTGGGTCACCAGAAGCCAACTTAATCACTTTGTTATCATTCCATGTCAAATTAGCATATGCGCTCCAATCCAAATCCTTACTGTGGTAAATAGTAGCTTTCAAATCTACCTCGACACCTTGGTTGCGAATCTTACCAATGTTCTGATAAGTAGAAGTCAAACCTGTCGTCATAGACAAAGGCATCTCCATCAAGGCATCAGAAGTTGTCTCGTTGTAGTAATCTAAAGACAAGTGGATACGATTGATGAAAGAAAGGTCGAAACCCACATCAAACTTCTTGGATGTTTCCCAAGTCAACTTGTTGTTAGAAATTGAGACAGGAGCGATACCTACTTGTGAATTATAGTTGTAGCCTGAGTTATAGAAACCACGAGCTGCATACCAATCAATGTCCTGATTACCTACAGTACCATAAGACGCACGAAGTGTAGCATTGGTAATAACAGGATTATCCTTCAAGAAATTCTCGCCAGAGATACGCCACTTAGCACCAACAGACCAGAAATTACCCCAACGGTTATCTGCGCCAAACACAGAAGAACCATCACGACGATAAGATGCCGAAGCATAGTACTTATCGAGATAAGAATAGTGTATATCTGCAAAATAAGAAGCCAAACGAGCTTCCTTCTTATAATATTCAGAGTCTCCCCATGAACCTACAGTAGAGAGGTCTCTCATGCCAGATGATGCGAATGGAAAATCATGTCCTTGCATATACTCATAGTAGTATGATTTCTTCTGCATCTCCTGACCGAGCATAATGGAAAGATTGTGAGCATCATTGAATGTCTTGTTCCAGCCAATGATATTGTTCCAGGTAAGAGTGGTAGTACGCGAATTGTACTGCTGCCCCAATCCATTATAGTCTGCACCCTGTGGGTTATAAAGGGCTGACCAATACTGATACTCGCGATAGTTAGAGATGTTTGCGCCAAAGTTCGTACGATAATAGATACCATCCCAAATGTCTATCTGCAGATATGGGTTCAAATTGAGGGTCTCGTTCTTGCTCTCATTGATGTCACCAAGATTCTTGTCGGTTAAGGCCAATGGGTTGTAATATCCTGTCTCGCCAAAAGGAGTGCCAAAATAAGTACCATCCTCATTATAGAAAGGACGGAATGGATTCATAAATGAGATTGCAGCAACAGTGGTATTAGCCATAGAACCACCAGTAGATTGGCTGAAGCCATTCTTTACCGCAAAAGCATAGTTGGTATTTGCACCTACTGTGAAACGTCCTACCTTGCTTTCCACATTGGCACGACCTGAGTAACGCTTGTAATCTGAGCCAAGTACAATACCCTTGGTGTCAAGATAACCCGCACTAATATAAAAGCCTGTGTTGCCAGTTTTGCCCTGTGCACTAATATTATAATCCTGATAGTAACCATTACGAGTAACAGCATCCATCCAATCATAAGAAGATTTGCCATCCCAACTATAAGCTTTAGTCAATGCAGTCTTAGCTGTTTCAAAGTCCGTAGCACGACCAGCAGCGACCCATCCATTAGCAAAGAGATTCATTGTTTCCTCTGCGTTGGCATAGTCCATGTTATTGTTGCCCATGTATGAAAAACCTTGCTTAATATCCAAATTGATATTAAGTTTGCCTTCCTTTCCCTTCTTTGTTGTAATGACAATCACACCATTAGAAGCACGCGAACCATAAATGGCAGTTGCTGCAGCATCCTTCAATACCGTAACACTCTCAATATCCTCTGGATTGACAGAAGCCATTGGGTCGATGTAATTATTGGAAGAAGAGCTCATACCTTCTTTATCAGAAGATACAGGCATACCATCAATAACATACAAAGGCTGAGTACCAGAATTAAGAGAACCACGGCCACGCACATAGATAGAACCCCATGTACCAGGCTGACCACTTGAGTTGTTCATCTGAATACCAGACACATTACCCTCAAGAGCCTTCACAAAGTTTGCGTCGCTCTTCTTCTCAATCTGAGCACCATTCAACAAAGATGCAGCACCTGTGAAAGAGGCTTTCTTCTGAACACCATAACCAGTTACAACTACCTCTTCAAGGGTCTTTTGGTCTGCTTGAAGTTCAATCTTGACATTATTTCCCTTAATTGCAACTGTTTTGTCCTCCATACCCATGTAAGAAACCCTTACGGTATTCTTACCCTGCGGAAGAACTACGGAAAAGTTACCGTCAACATCGGTAACAGCACCAGTATTAGTACCTACAATCTTGATGGACGCTCCGATGATAGGCTCGCCATCTTCTGCAGAAACTACTTTACCGGTAACGGATGTCTGTGCGAAGGCCATCCCACTGCTGAGTATTGCCCCGCCCATAACTAAAGCGATTCTTTTAAACATTTCTCTCTCGTTAATTAGATAAAATTTATATATTTACGATAATCGGGCGCAAAATTACAACTTTTTAAAGACATTTGCAAATAGTTTGTAAGAAAAATGCATACAACATGCATAAATGGTTAAGATTTTAACATTTTGGGCAGACGATATTGCGGTCAAGTGATAAAGAACAAGGAGTCTGCAAGCCGTCTGGATGGTTGACTTATCACAAGAAAGATAACGTTTACGCAGGTTTTTTAGTTAAAAGATTTGCGTATATTGCACAAAATTAGTAATTTTGCGCACGATTTACAAACATATATAGTATTAAGATAACAATGACTCACAATTTGTTGAAAGGCAAGCGTGGCATCATCTTCGGCGCATTGAACGAGGACTCCATCGCTTGGAAAGTGGCTGTGAAGGCCGCTGAGGAGGGTGCCACCATCGCACTCAGTAACACAGCCATGGCTTTGCGTATGGGTACGCTCGACAAGCTCGCTGAACAGATCAACGCTCCTATCATCGCAGCGGATGCGACCAGCGTTGAGGATTTGGAAAAGGTATTCACCGAGGCTCAGGAGAAGCTCGGTGGCAAGATTGACTTCGTGCTCCACTCCGTGGCCATGAGCCCCAACGTGCGCAAGCATCGCACATACGACGACCTCGACTACAATTTCTTGAACAAGACTTTGGATATTTCTGCCATCTCCTTCCATAAGATGTTGCAGGTGGCCAAGAAGTTGGACGCCATCAACGAGTGGGGTTCCGTGGTGGCCCTCACCTACGTGGCCTCACAGCGCACCTTCTTCGGTTACAACGACATGGCAGATGCCAAGAGCATGCTGGAGAGCATCGCCCGCAGCTTCGGCTACATCTATGGTAGAGAGAAGCACGTTCGTATCAACACCATCTCGCAGAGTCCTACTGCCACGACAGCAGGCAAGGGCATCAAGGACATCGAGAATATGATGGACTTCGCCGACAAGATGTCTCCTCTGGGCAATGCTGTGGCTGAGGATTGCGCCAACTACTGCGTGATGATGTTCTCTGATTTCACTCGCAAGGTAACCATGCAGAACCTCTTCCACGACGGCGGCTTCTCTTCCATGGGCATGAGCCTCCGCGCCATGAACCAGTATGCCAAGTCGATGGAGCCTTACGAGGACGAGAACGGTAAGATTATCTACGGATAAATAGAGCCTCGACAGAGGATAAGAAACAAAACGGGTGTGCGCTTTCGTGCGTACACCCGTTTTGTTTCTTATCCTCTGTTTTTTCTTCTATAAAAACTTGGAATATATCAATCTTTTCATCGCTAAGGACGGCATCGTCATCGCCGAGGCTTCCAACAGCGTGACCATCGACCAAGACCCTACGGCCCATGCCGAGGTGAACACCATCCGCCAGGCTTGTCGCCGGTTGAAGACCTTCAAAATCTGGAGGGCTGCGAGATTTATACCTCGTGCGAGCCTTGCCCCATGTGCCTCGGGGCCATCTACTGGGCTCATCTCGACCGCATCTATTACGCCAACGACCGCAAGGACGCGGCCAAGATAGGTTTCGACGACGAATTCATCTACGAGGAGATAGACCGCCGGATAGAAGACCGCCGCAAGCCGATGGTGATGCTGATGCGCGACGAGGCGCTGGGTGCCTTCCGCATGTGGGAGGAGAATACGGAGAAAACGGAGTATTAAGCAATAATAAAAAAATAAGTTGATACATTTCTCAGGGGGCGAAGATACAATTCCTTGCTTGAGTGGTACGGCGGGGGCGCCGTACCTCCTATGATTACCTTTTCTGTCCGAGTTTTATAACCATTTGTACTATCAACTTGTATAAATCATGTTAACATTCTGCTATATAGGCTAAAAAGTCGCTAATAAAATTTGTCGGTCTCGATTATTCGTAGTACCTTTGTGCTATCTAAGCAGAATACGACATGGCAAGACCAATAGACACAGAAACATCCTACAGAGTCAAGATACACAAGAACGGTGGATACATGTACGCAAGTACCCAACCGATAGTTCTCGATCCGGCATGCACATCTGGACGCAAGCGGCACAAACGTATACATTGGGGAACTTTGGACTCGAACTTGAAGTTTCATCCCAACAAGAACTATATAATGGCATCTCCCGAGGAACGCGAAAAACTTATTTTCCCAGAAGGTTGGGACATGAGTGAAGCGGAGGCTCTTTCAGGCAACCGCAAGGCTGGCCGTCCTGCTTCCCCTCAAGATGAGGACAGAAACCTTCTTTACGGTAACATGTGGCTTTTGGAAAAGGTGGCAGAGAAGACGGGATTGAGGGAAGATTTGACGAAGACGTTCAACGGCAACAAAGATATGGTCGATGCTATCTTGTCCATAGCGATGTACCAAGTGTCCAACGGAGGGTCGTTCAACCGTATTGCGCATTGGCAACGAATAGAAAAGTCCTTGTATTCACGTCCCATTACTGCCTCATTCATAACATCGCTCACGCAATCCATTACCGAAGAGAACAGGATGAAACTGTTTCGTCTGCGGGTAGCGAGAGTCAATGAAGGGGATTTGTGTGCGGTGGATTCCACAAGCCGTTCGGCCTATGGCCACTCTCTTGCGGACATCAAATGGGGCAAGAACAAGGAGCGCCTGCCTTTGGAACAGTCGAATGAGGTTGTGGTGTACGACTTGACCACCCATATGCCCATATATTACCGTACGTTCCCGGGCAACATTCCTGACTCGCGGACAATAGAAACGATACTTACGGATTTGAGGCATGCTGATTTCCCCAAGGTCGTCCTCGTTACTGACCGAGGATACGAGTCCGTCCGTAATCTTGAGAGATATATCCTTAACGGACAGCCGCTTATCATGTGGGTACGTGTAAAGCAGTCTATGGTAATGAGTAGAATACGCGAGTTTGGCAACTTCTCCCATTGCCCCGACGGAATGGAAGTCGACGAGGAAAGCAGACTGTACCATAAGCAGTTTGACCTGGACTACAAGGTTGATGTCAGACAAGGTTGTTCAAAAAGCGCTGACCGCCTGAAGCTGAATCTGTACTTCGACCCGGTAAGACGCAACGAACAGCTGATGCAGCTCGACATAGACATAAAAAGACAGCATGACGCGCTTGTCCGGTTGCAGGCGGAGTCATATGCCATGGATGACGACACCACACTCAAGAGATGCTATAACTATTTCGATATAAAAGTAAACGGAGAGTTACGGGTAATCGAATCCTTTTCCCTTAACCAGAAAAAAGTGGATGACACAAAACTCACCTCCGGCTTTTATGCGAATGTCACCCATGCCGTCGACTATACTGCGATGCAGGCTTCGCAGTCGTATGCATTGCGTGACGAACAGGAGAAGTACTTTGAACAGGAGAAAGGTCCCGTCGGTGCCAACCGACAGAGGTGCTGGTCTGAAGACGGAAAGAACGGAAGGCTCTTCATATATTTTGTCGCAATGATTCTTGGCTCATATATCAAACATATATGGAAGACTACACCCCTAAAGAAACAATTCTGTTCGTTCTCCGAAATGCTCGACGAAATGCGCCCTATCAGATGTATAGATCATAAAGGGCGTGCCAGACACATTACGCCATTCGTCGGCAAGCAGATTGATATAGCCCGAGTATTTGGCTTCGATATTCCTGAAGGATGTGATGTCAATTACAAGTCGAGGAAATCTCGTGAGAAGAAAGCTGGGCGACCTGCCAAGCCAAAGGTAATTAGTGAACCGAAGGGATGATAGTACAAAAAGTCGCTAAACTTGGATTTTCTGGCAAGTATGGGTAACTGTAGGAGGTACAGCGCCCTCGCTGTACCAAGCAAAGGGGTGTTTCCAAATCAGAAACTTAAGTATATCCCAGTTCTGCCCTTCACTTTTTACCTTTCTACCATTCTACTGGCCTCCCAACCTTTCGAAGAAGGTGATGATTTCCTCGAAGGTCTTGAAATCTGCGCTGCCGTATTCGATGCCCGTGCCCATGAAGTCGGCGCAAGGCTTGGGGTCGATGAAGTAGTCGCCGTAGAGAAGGTTCTTCTGGTTGCAGAAGATGATGTGGTTGTAGGCGGGGGTAGAGAGGTATTCCTCCACCCATGTCTGCACCGTGGCCATATATTCGTGGCCGTTGGTGGGAGCCGTGGCCACAATATAGACGTTGTAGTGCTCTATGAGCATCTCGTAGGCCTTATGCATGCTGCTCGTCGCCTTCATATAGCTGTCGTGCAGGCAGTCGAAGTCGATGTATAGGATGGGGCGCTCCTTGCCGTTCTGCTTGTCGTCTATCCAGCGGATTACGGGGCAGAGGTAGTGGAAGGCCACCTTGTCGATGAGGCGGTGCTCGCCATGGAAGCGGATGGCCTGCGGATAATGCTCGTGGAAGAGGTCGAAGGTGTGCACCACGGGGTCTTTGTCGCCGAAGAGGCCGTACACGCGCTCTTGCTCCTCGGGCGTGATGTCGTGGAAGCAGCGCTCGGTGATGTCGCGGTACTCCTTGATGAGCCCTTTGGTCACCAACAGCTCGTTCACGCCGTCCTTGCGTGGATTCTGAAACTCCTGCTTGCCCGTCATGCTGCTCATGGTGTTGCCCATCTCGAAGGCTGGGTTCACGAGGATGCGGTCGTAGCCCTTCAGCATCTCGGTGTACATACCGCCCATCGAGGTGCCGATGATGAGGTCGGGTTTCTCCTCCAAGGCCATCTTGTGCAGCATCTCCACCGCCTCGTCGGGATGTACGGGGATGTCTTGCGCCACGAGTTGGGCGGTGGGCATCAGTTCCTGCAGCATCTTCACCGTTCCGCTCTGTGCGGAAGAGAGGAAGCCGTGCACATACATGATTTTCTTGCCCGACATCAGGTCGGGGAATTGCTTGCTATACGGATTTTCCATTGCCATTGTCTTTACTCCTTTTACTTTTTTAGTGACGATAAAAAAATAACTTGGTACAGCGAGGGCACTGTTACTTTGGATTGTTACAGCGAGGGCGCTGTTCAAATCTCGCTTGAGTGGTACAGCGAGGGCGCTGTACCTCCTACA